>JBNAVX010000193.1:0-2523 GCA_049700155.1 Thermodesulfovibrionales bacterium | reverse complement strand
GAGAATGAGCGAGAATACTGCATCTGCCAATTACTCATAAATTTATGAATTAAGTAGGCTAATTGCTGATTGTTATAATCTTCACCCTAGCCTTATCATAATAGTTATTTTTAATATCCTGCCATTTCTGCTTCTCAATCTTCATCTTTAATCTTGCTTTTACCTCATCAAGTCTCTTTATATCTCCGCCTTTTCTATCAACTACCTTTATAATCTGATAACTATCAGATGCCTTGATGATGTCGCTTATACTGTCTTTATCAAGTGAAAATGCTATCTTTTCCAGTTCAGAGTTATTTTCTCCTTTAACAAACCAACCAAGCTCACCACCATCAGGTCCGGATTCATGTATGGACTTCTCTTTTGCAAGTGTCTCAAATGGGGTACCTTTTTTAAGTTCTTGAAGTATCTCTTTTGCTTCATCTTCTGTCTTTACAACTATTGTTTTAACCCTTACTCTTAGAGGTTCTCTGAATTCTTCCTGATGTGACTTATAGTAGTCCTCAATATCTTTATCACTCACCTTTATTTGTTCATTTACAATTTTTTTCTCAAATAGGTTTGCAAGTATCTCATCACTTCTTTTCATTAGTTCCTTTATAACTTCTTTTTCCTTTTCTAAACCAGCCTTTTTTGCCTCTCTTGAGAATACCTCTGTCTCTATAAGATAACTAACCCATTGATGTTTGATCTTTTCCGTTTCTTTTTCAGGTGCTTTACTTAATATAGGTGTCAGGATTTCTTCTTTAAATACCTCATCACCTATCTTAAAGAGGACTCCCTTTTCAGAAGGTTTTCTATCTACCTTTGCCTTTTCATAATATGAATCCATAAGCTCTTTTCTCTTTTTCCAGTATAATTGATAACGAATATCTCTCTTTGCCTCTTCAAGAGTTACCTCCCTCTTGTCGCTTTTATCAAGGACTTTAATAATCTCATAACCCTGCTCTGTCTTTATAATGTCACTCAATTTTTCTTTCTCAAGATTAAATGCTACTTTTTCAAGTTCAGGGTCTGTTCTTCCTTTATATATCCATATCTTGCCAGCGTTTTTCCATGAAGGGCTGATAGATTTCAGTTTGACAAGGTTCTCAAAGGACTGTCCTTTTTTCAATTTCCTTAATATATCTTCAGCATCTTCCTTTTTCTTGACGAATATCTCCTGTATCAATACTCCTTCAGGGATTAAATACTGGTCTTTGTGTTCTGTATAATATGACTTTATCTCTTCTTCTGTAGGTTCTGACTTTGTATCAATATATTTTTTTATAAAATACCTTGAGAGGATTTCTTTAGTTGCTTTCTCCATTTCTTGCTTAAACTGAAGGTCTTTATCTATACCAGCCTTTATAGCTTCTTTTGAGAAGACCTTAATTTCTATCAGTTGATCAAGTAACTTATCTTTTAATTGACCTTTCTTACGCTCTGGGATATTCTTCATTGCCTCATCAAGGTCACTCTGTGTAATTACATCATCGCCAATTTTTGCGAGAATAGTGTCTTCTTTTTTCTCTTTTGTATCAGTACTGAAGGCAATATTAAAGGATATAAAGATTGAAAGACAGAAAATAAGACATAATTTAATTAAACGCAACTTCTGAACTACTGTCGTTTTTGACATTCGCTAAGAATAACCTCCTTTTCTGAATCAATTTTACTACTAAAAATGTCATTTTCTGGTTTGACACCATAGAATCCAAGTGGCTATCTCTGAATTCGCCTATTTCTTTCCTTCCTCAATCTCCTTTGTCTCATCTACTGCATCCTTGAAATTCCTTATCGCCTTTCCAATTCCGCTTCCAATCTGTGGAAGTCTCGTAGCACCGAACAATACAACAACGATTATCATGATGATTATCAACTCCTGCATCCCTAAACCGAACATCTTTTATCCTCCTCCTTCAAGTTAAAATTATCAATTATCAATTAACAAGCTAAATTTCAAAGTCATTTTCAATGGCAATTTTGCATTGCTAATTGCTAATTTTTACTTGATTTATTTCCCTTAACACTACATTGATGATTATCGGTATCCTCTCCTCTATCTCAGGCGAAAGGTCCAAGCCATCGCTCATGTCTTTTGGTTCAATGCCTATAACAACTACTTCTTCTGGTTTTTCACCCATGATCTCAGACATATATAATGCATCTAAGAAATCTATTTCATGGAATGACATTATTGCTCTTGGTCCTGTTCTTAAGTTCTTTTCTGTGAGTCTATAAATAGTTCCGGGTTTATCACCAGCTTTAACAGTATCTATTACTATAACCTTTTTACGATTGGCAATGAAATCTGTAAGGTCTAAGCCAGCAGTTCCACCATCTATTACTTCTACATTATCAGGAAGGTTCATCTCCTTTATTTTATTGACAACATGGACACCTACCCCTTCATCCTTAAGAAGGATGTTTCCAATGCCGAGTATTAAGATGTCCTGCGTCTTAGTCATTTACCTTAACCCCTCCTTTCCCCTCCCCTTAGTAAGGGGAGGAAGGGTGGGGTTCAAACACCAACAGGAGGTG
>JBNAVX010000192.1:0-2683 GCA_049700155.1 Thermodesulfovibrionales bacterium | reverse complement strand
GCCCCGACTAAAGTCGGGGAGCTTCACTCATAAATTTATGAATTAAGTGGGCTAAGAGGGGATTAAGGGGTGTGTTAGGTATGTTTTATGAAATAATATTGTTTTGGACAGCAATGGTTTTATATATATTTTCAAAAAAAAGATTTCATCTTTTATTGTCATTGTCCGACTTGATCGGACAATCCAGAGAAAGGGACTGGATTCCCCGATTTAATCGGGGAATGACGGAAAGGTAAGGAAGAATACAATTTTATTACAGAGCGTTTCATTTTGTATAATATTTGTATAATATCACATGAAAGATATCAAAGATATTTGCATAAAATACAACATAGCCCTCTGTTATCTTTTTGGCTCTCAAAAGGATATCGGAAAAGATATCTTAGAAGGAAAGAAGATTGAGGTATCAGACCCTGAGGCAGACATTGATTTTGCAGTCCTTTTTAAAGAGGTTCCTGAAAATGCACTTGAGACCTATGCACGTCTAAGCCTTGAGCTTCAGGAACTTGTTTACCCTTATAGAGCTGACCTCCTTTTTCTACATGAGGTTGACCACCTGATTCAGCTTGAAGCTATCAAAGGGATTAATATCTATTCGATAAATGAAGAATTTAGAGAAGAATATGAAGAAAAGGTGATGATGTTTGCGTCTGATGAATTAGAGATATTTAAGCTGAATGAAAGAGATTTGTTTGAGGCTATTGAAGATGGTTATTTCGAATTTGAATATAAAGCTGATTGAAGATAGAATCAGCTTTATAAACAAAGCTGTTACCAGATTGAAGAAACTGTCAGAGCTTAAAGAAGAAGAATTTCTTAAAGGTGATAATCCGGTGATAGCAGAAAGTTATATAAGGCGGTCATTAGAGACGGTTTTTGATATAGGCAGACACATAATTGCAAAGACTGCTGGAAAAGGCATTGTTGAATATAAAGAGATAGCTAATGCCCTTGTTAATAATGGTGTGATTACAGATGGTCTTGCAGAAAGGCTGAAATTGATGGCTGGATATAGAAACAGGCTTGTTCATTTTTATCATGAGGTTACTGATAAGGAACTTTTTTTAATAATCAAAAATAACCTATCGGATATAGAAGAGTTTGTCAAAGAGATCAAGGCTTTTATTGAAAAATATAGAAAGCACATCAAGGTATAATTGCGTACTTTAATCCTTCACCCTTTGAAAGTTTCTCAAAGACACTTTGCAAATCATTCAATGAATACCTACCTGAGATGAGCCTTGAGAGTCCGAGTTTTCCTTTACAGATGAGATGATATGCCTTTTTTACATCTTCAGGTGTGTAATGAAAAGAACCTTTTATAGTTAGCTCATCATAATGGAGTCTGTAGGTATCATATGTGACTTTTGTTCCCTTTTCACAACCTCCGAATAAAATAAGAGTTCCACCTCTTCTGAGGTAATTCAATGATTCCGCCCAGACTTCTAATTTACCTGTGCATTCAAAGATAAAATCAAATCCTCCTTCGACCCTATTTTTTAAAGGGGGGGTAGGGGGGATTACAAAATCTGCACCAAGCCTTTTCGCAATATTGAGCCTTTCTTCATTAATATCACTTACTGCTACCTTAGCCCTTTTCCTCTTTAAAAGAATGAGATGGATTAAACCTATTGGACCCGCACCCATTATTAAAACAGAATCTCCCTTCTTTATATTTAAAGGCTCAATGGAATGGACGACACAAGAAAGGGGTTCAAGGAATGCAGCCTCCTGAAAGGAGATATTTTTTGGTTTATGAAATACGTTCTGTTTGACAATATGTGAAGGGAGCACGATATACTCTGAAAATGCACCGAGAGCTTTTGTGTCTATGATATTTTCACAGAGATTGTAAAACCCCTTTTTACAGAACATACAATCATTGCATGGAGCACTGTGAACAGCCATAATCTCATCCCCTTTTTTAAACCCCTTGACACCTTTGCCAACTTCTTCAACAACTCCTGAAAATTCGTGTCCAAATACACCTGGCATCGGGATTAAAGAATGTCCTCTGAGGAATGCCTTTAAATCTGTTCCACATGTAAGAGCAGCTCTGATTTTTATTAACAATTCTCCATGAGAAGGTACAGGGGTATCGATCTCTCTCAGCTCTATATTACCTGGTTTTACAAGTATATTTGATAACATCATTAACAACGTCGTGCTGCGTGCATCGTACTGCGTATGTCGTGCTGCGAATAACGTATTGCGTGGTGTTTAACGCAATACGCACAACGAAGTACGATGTACGAAGAACAAAGTACGAGATACGATTCATGTTACAACTCTATCTTGCTTCCCAAAACCTGCCCAATAATAGCTGAAACCACAAATATTGGAACATACTTTATCTGAATATTAGCGATAACCCTTGCAAAAAAGATTAAAGGAATAGGTATATGTATATAAAGAAACCAGCGGAAAGAATATCTTTTTGTCTTTTTCCTGAAATAGCCAAAAGGGAGGTTGAGCAGTATAGTAAAGATTGAGAGAATCAGGATAATGAATAATTTATTGAAATCCATTAAGGAAAATAACTTAAAGATATGTTTTAAGTCAAATTGAAAGAAAAAGAGTGTTACGGAAATATCATTCTTGCACTATTTGTAAAAATCATAATTGCACACTTGTCCAAAATAAGTTTTTAGAAAGACCTACATACCCTTTTTACACACCCCTA
>JBNAVX010000191.1:0-2714 GCA_049700155.1 Thermodesulfovibrionales bacterium | reverse complement strand
CACAGGAGCAGAAGATGCTCTTGTCGTCAATAATAATGCAGCAGCAGTCTTCCTTTGTCTAAATACTCTATCAAAAGGTAAAGAGACGATCGTCTCAAGAGGGGAGCTTGTAGAGATAGGGGGTTCTTTCAGAATGCCTGAGGTAATGTCTGCAAGTGGTGCGATACTCAAAGAGGTCGGTACAACAAACAGAACTAATATTCATGATTATGAGAGTGCTATAAATGATAATACAGCTCTCATTGTAAAAGTTCATAAATCTAATTTTAAGGTCTCTGGATTTGTTGATGAAGTGTCAATAGAAGAGCTTGTCACCCTCGGAAGACGTTATCAGATCCCTGTTATGTTTGATCTTGGAAGCGGATGTCTTATTGATCTAAAGCCATTCGGTATTTATGATGAGCCAGTTGTAAGAGATATTGTAAAGGCAGGAGTTGATATAACTACCTTTAGCGGAGATAAACTTTTGGGAGGTCCACAGGGCGGAATTATTGTTGGCAAGAGGGAATATATCGAAAAAATTCAGAAAAACCCTCTGACAAGGGCAATGAGAATAGACAAGCTAACCCTTGCCGGTCTTGAAGCCACGCTCATGGAGTATATTGATGAAGAAAAAGCTATTGAGAATATTCCAACACTGAAAATGATTCTTCAGAAACCTGAAAAAATAAGAAAAAGGGCGAGGAGTATAGCTAAAAGGCTAAAGAAAGAAATGAAAGATATATGGATAGATGTAATGCCTGATACTTCGAGGGCTGGAGGTGGGTCATTGCCTGAACTGGATTTTCCAACATATATAGTTGCTATAAGGTCTGATAATATTTCTGTCAATGAGATTGAGGAAAGACTGAGAAATGGTAATCCACCAATTATATCAAGGATAAAAGAGGGATATCTTATCTTAGATGCAAGGACCATAAGGACAAAGGACATAGATGACCTTGTTAAAGGAATAAAATCAGCATTTTCAAGTTAACCCAATTAATTCATAAATTTATAAGTAATTGGCAGATGCAGTATTCTCGCTCATTCTCGGCTCGATTAAAATCGAGCCTCCGAGGTAAATTCTTTCTTCGAAAGAATTTAAATCCGCTCAAATACTACATCTGCCAAAAATTTTATGAATAACAGGCATCAATATTTGTTTTGTCATTACGATTATAACAAAGCAATCTCGCATAATGAACACTGATGAGAAGAAATATAAAAATAATTACTATTCTCACATCTGCGATACTTGTATCTTTTCTTAGCTTATATAGCAGATATCATGCAGATTCCCAACCTAAAACATTACCTGTAAAAGTACTTGAGGTTCATGATGGAGATACAATAAGTGTTTCCTTAAATGGCAAAAGAGAAAAAATAAGATTGATCGGCATAGATGCACCAGAGCTTGACCAAAAACCATGGGGCGATAAAGCAAAAAGGCATTTAGTAGAATTAATAAAAACCTCTCAATCATATGTCTCTCTTGAGTATGATATAGAAAAAAGGGACAAACATGGAAGGCTTTTATGTTATGTATGGTTATCTGATGGAAGAATGTTAAATCTACAGATGCTTAAAGACGGTTATGCCATACTTTTTACAGTCCCACCAAACATTAGATACATAAATAAACTCAGAAATGGACAACATGAAGCAAGAATAAAGAAAGTCAATATCTGGGGTAAAGAGGGGTTAAAAGAAAAACCTGTTGAATACAGAAGAGAACACCCAGGGTTTTAAAGAACAAGTAAATCAGAGAAAAATGAAATCCCCAAGAGAACAAATACTATTCCTGCAATAGTTGATATTAACCTTTTATTTATTTTTGTAACTATAAATCTACCAAGATAGATTGCCATGACAGATAAAACTGTCAGGGCAGAAATTACACCGAGGAACACCATGAAAGGGTTATACTGAGTTGCAAACAAGCCAGATGCTATCTGTGTTTTATCACCTATTTCAGAAACAAATATCAGAAAAAAGGCTGATGAAAAAGGTTGTCTAAGTTCACATTGAGCCTCTTCCTCTTTATTGCTCAGCAGGATAAATATCCCGAAAAAAATGAATATACCTCCTGAGACAATCTTTAGATATTTTATAGAAACATAGTTTGTTATGAAATTACCTAATAAAATGGCTAAACCATCTGTTATGACAAAGGCGATAGTGATACCCAGAAGCAATTGAACATATTTCTTTGTTTTTGATGATAGACATAGAACTGCCAGTTGAGTTTTATCACCCAGTTCTGCTAAGGCAATTGTTAAAAAAGGGATGAAGATATCTTGAAGCATAACGAGATTTAAAAATAACCAATATCACTCCAAAATCTCAATTTTGGCGTGTTAAGGGACAAAAGTTCTATTTTAGGTTCATCTCTTCTTTTAGAGCCTTGCTAGCTTTAAAATGTAAAACCTTTTTTGCTGGCACTTCGATCTTCACTCCTGTCTTAGGATTCCTTGCAATTCTTGGTTTTCTATTTTTCAACCTGAAGTTTCCAAAACCCCTTATTTCTATCTTTTCGCCTTTTTTTAGTGCTTCCTTCATAGTATCAAAGATGGTCTCGACAACTATCTCAGCCTGCTTTTTTGTAAGACTACCAAACTTTCCTAAGACCTTTTCTATTAAGACTGATTTTGTCATATAACCCCCTGATTAAAATAAGCGTATTGTCAAAAGTTTTTAAGTAAATTCTTTAAATATCCTTTATCTTCAAGAGG
>JBNAVX010000190.1:0-2762 GCA_049700155.1 Thermodesulfovibrionales bacterium | reverse complement strand
CTATTTACTCCAAACTCACAGCCATTACGAGGTTACTTTTAAACATATAGTCTTTATCAAAGCGGGATGACGCTGATGCGCATTCATTCCCCTAATACAAAAATACCATAGTAATTGAATTTTTGGGATATATGTAATAAGATATTTGTTAGGAGGCAATATGAAAACAGCAAGGTTAAGCATAGATATATCAAAAGATGTATATTCAACTCTTGAAATAGAGGGATACACAAAAAGAAAACTCGAAAAAGCTGTAAAACAGCATCTTGCAATAAATCTTTTTTCAGAAGGTATGCTATCGTTTGGCAAGGCTGCGGAGCTTGCAGGTATGAATAAATGGCAGTTCATGGAGTTTTTAAGAGAAAAGAAAATACCATTTTATGAGCTTACAGAAGAAGAAATAGAAAATGAGTATAAGCTTGCCAATAAATTATATGAGGCATTAAAGCGTGGAGATCGTAAGTAATTCTTCTCCCCTTATAGTGCTTTCTAAAATTAAACGAATAGAGCTTTTGAGGCAGCTATTTATATCAGTTTACATTCCTGAAGCGGTCTTTCAAGAAGTCTACGGAGTCAGGAAGGAGCGATGTCCTTCATGGATACAGGTAAGAAAAGTAAAAGATCGCATGGCAATTGAGGCATTAGAAGCTATTGTGGATAAAGGTGAGGCAGAAGCTATAATACTTACGAAAGAAATTAACACAAAGCATATTTTGATTGATGATAAAAAAGGATTCAATCTTGCCAGACGAATGGGATTTGAGCCTTTCAGAACAACCACTTTAATGGGGATTGCATATAAGAAAGAATTGTTAATTGATCTAAAAGCAGAGCTAATTAATCTTAGAGAAAAGGGCTATTGGATTACTGATTATTATATTGATGAGATAGTTAAAAGGTTTTAACAACCTTGGGTCTATTGTTTATCGGTTTAAAGATGATGAGTATAAAAGGGCGTTTGAAACAACCCTGGCACTTACAAAAGATGATGCATTTCAAAGCCGTGCAATAGAGTTTGTAAGACAGCAGATATCTGTTGAGGTTGGAGTGGAGAGGTACAAGAAAATTTATGAGAGGTTATAAATTTCTATCCCCCTCTTTATTTAAAGAGGGGCAAGGGGAGTTCGAATACCCCGTCCTGCCTTCGGCAGTCCACCCCTTTACGAAAGGGGAATTAATGGAAACTCCCTCTTATCCCTCTTTATCAAAGCGGGATGACGCTGATGATAGATTCCCCTCTTTCGTTAAAGAGGGGGTAGGGGAGTTAGAATAGATAAAGTTATGGGACTGATTTATAATAATCCAGCACTTACATCAAAAAGGCGTCAACTCAGGCAAAATCAAACAAAGCCTGAAAAACTCCTGTGGCAAAAATTAAGAAATAAGCAATTAAACGGAATAAAGTTTTTTCGGCAATATAGTATTGGTAATTATATTGTTGATTTTTACAGTCCTTTGTTTAAAGTGGCAATAGAGATAGATGGTGAAGATCACGCTGATCAAAAACACAGAAAATATGACCGATCGCGAACAAGGTATTTTAAAACTTATGGAATAGAAGTAATAAGGTTTTGGAATAATGAAATCATGGAGAATATTGATGGAGTTTTGGAAAGAATCGCAGAGAAATGCAACGTTCCCTAAATCCCCCTCTTTATTTAAAGAGGGGCAAGGGGAGTTCGAATACCCCGTCCTGCCTTCGGCAGTCCACCCCTTTACGAAAGGGGAATTAATGGAAACTCCCTCTTATCCCTCTTTATCAAAGCGGGATGACGCTGACGATAGATTCCCCTCTTTCGTTAAAGAGGGGGTAGGGGGAGTTAAATGAAAATCTTAATTCTATCACCTCATCCAATAGAATCCCCAGGTCCGAGATTTCGTATATATCAATACCTGCCATATTTTAAACAAGCGGGTATAGAATACAAAATAAGTGCATTCCTTAATAGTACAGAGTATATGAATATATACAATGGACCTGTTACTTCTTTTTTAGAAAAGGCAATTGCGGCAATAAAGGGGGTATCGAGACAAATCCATGCTATTACTGATATTAAGTCCTATGATGTGGTAATAGTTTATAGAGAGGCAATGCTGTTTGGAAGACCATGGATAGAAAGGTATATCGCAAAGAAAGGCATACCAATCATATTTGATTTTGATGATGCAATATGGATGCCTGTTAAAAGCCAGACAGGGATAAGCCCTATTTTAAAAAGGCTTATCAAATCAACAAAAAAGTTTGATGAGATCATGAAACTTTCTACGCATGTAGTTGCTGGGAATAACTATCTTGCCCAGCATGCTCAATTATTAAACAAGCATGTATCAGTTATACCCACTGTGGTTGATACGGATTATTACAAGCCGGTTGAAGGGACAAAAGAACAGGAAAAAAAACTTGTAATTGGTTGGATAGGAAGTGGGTCAACATCTGTTTATCTTAAATTGCTTGATAATATCTGGAAGCAATTAAAATCCTCCTCTTTATCAAAGCGGAATGACGCTGATGTTTTATCCCCCTCTTTCGTCAAAGAGGGGCAAGGGGAGTTCGAATACCCCGTCCTGCCTTCGGCAGTCCACCCCTTTACGAAAGGGGAATTAAATGACGCGTTGATACTAAAAGTTATTGGAGGTGTATACACCCCTGATGGTATTCAGACAACCAATGTAAGATGGTCATTAGACACAGAATTGGCAGGGATGGCTGAATTTGATATCGGCATTATGCCTCTGCCTGATGATGAATGGGCAAAGGGCAA
>JBNAVX010000189.1:0-2793 GCA_049700155.1 Thermodesulfovibrionales bacterium | reverse complement strand
GCTATATGAGGGACATTGAGTTTTCTCAATATCTCCATTGCCTCGATAATATACCGTAAAGTATGGTGCTCATAGTAGTGAATTTCATCAAATATAACCACTGAAGTTAAAATATTTCCAAGTGCATAATCTGCTTGTTTATAGCCGTGCACCAATGAATAAACAAGATGGTCAATTGTAGTAACTATCACCGGTTTCAAAAAGACTTTTTCCTCTCTGACTATTGTTGATATATCATCGTCCTGAATAACATCCTCGTCATCCTCAGTTATAGTTTTCCCCTCAAGGTAATGAACAAATCTGCTGAGTCCATGATAAATACCTACATTTTCATCTCCAAAAATATCTTTCAACCTTGAATACATAGCATTTGAAGTAATTTGTGTAGGCAAAGCAAAAATTATCCTGCTTATTCCTTCTTGCTTAATAATATCTATAGCTTTATATAAAGCAGCCTCTGTTTTTCCTCTACCGCATGGAGCTGAGATTAAAAGAGATGAATTGTTTGGAATGCTGGTAATGAGATTTTGATATTCATAAGGTTCCCCTTTAAAGATTTTAGATTGAGCGGTTTTAAACAACTCTGAAGTATAGACAATATCGGGATTTCTCCCTCTTAACATTGCCTGATAAATACCCCCTTTAAGTTCAGCCTTTTCAAAATTCTCACTTGCCTTTGCATCACAGAATTTAAGGATAGATAAAACAAAAGAGTAAATAGCCTTCATTCTTGACTCTTTATTTTCAACCATAGTCTTATGGCGGTGTTTTAATGCAGAAAGTTCATCCTTAATATCAGCATTCAGTTGAAAAGAATTATGGTATACAGGCTGTTCAAAAACTGGAATATATTTAAGACTAATAAAATTGTTTATTCCAATTCTATCAAACATTTCTTCTGCCTTACTTACAAATATTTTCATTTGCTCCAAAAGATAATTAACTCTATTGTTGAGTCCAGCGTCTTCATATAATTTGTTATAAAGCTGACTATGATGGGATAAAATACAAAGACGAAGTATAATCTCTAACTCTTTATCGTCTTTTTCCAGGGAAGTATGAATAAAAGGAAAGCCAAAAAATGAATGAGAAACAGCACCACATGGCTTACCCTCTCTTATATTCTTTTGAAACTCCACTGTTAGTTTCCCTATATCATGCAAATAAATAGCGAGAAAGATAATACTCACAAGGCTTTCATAATCTATGGAAAAGTCTTTGGAGAATCTCTTTAAGAGAGATAAATTTTTTGAAAGATAGTCTTTGAATATTATAAGGCTGTCCTCTGTGTGTCCTTCTAATGATTGAAATACACCTTTATTTTCTTGCCTTTTGGCTATGGCATCAGAAAGCGATATATTCATTTTCTGTTTTAAAACAATCTATTTCTTTGTTTAACTCAACTCTTTCGCCTGCCTTTGGAGCCGCTACTATCCAATCTTCGCGGTAGTAATCTCTCTTCTTTTTAGAACCATATTCTATAAATCTGTATGGGATTCTGCCTACTATAAGTTTTTTATTAAGTGGATATATTTCGCTGTCAACTTTAACTGTAGAATCAATAATCTTGCTCTTATCAGGAATAAAATCTACCGGTTTACAGTCTGAGATTATTACAAAGTCGTCTGATGAGCCAATGAATAAAGGACGGGCAGGGTTTATTAATGCTTCAGCAATATCTTCTAATGAATTTCTTTTTTGGTCCTGGTATTTTAGATATACTTTGCACTTTATCGGAGTAACATACTCTTTTACAAATGGCGCGCTCGTGCTTTGAGGTAAGCAAAGTCTCTCATAAAGAGATCTTTCTTTTTTATCAAGGACTGCAAAATCATAATTATTCCTTGCAACTTTTTCTAAAACCTCTCTTCTCTTTTTAGCATCCGCTGGAGATTTCAATTTTTTCATTAAAACCATATCTAAAAATCTATCAGGTGAACTCAATGGCTTTAATGAAATCTGCAGGTCATTCAAATCATTATTGTAGGCATCTCTGTTAGTCGCTAAATCTCCCATTCCCATTGCACTGGCTATTAACCCTCTGATTGTAGTAAATGGCGGGAATGGAAATGAAAGAAGCGTAATAGTTGAGTACGGTTTTCTGAAATTAACGATGTAAGGTGTTTCAAGAATAAAACTCAGACCATTCATGACCTATTCCCTTATTTCTCCTCCTTTCCTTCAAGAGTCAATCCGTTAATTTTATTGTAAACATTATCAATAGCCTGTATGGGAGTAGTAACAGTTATATCATGCTTTATTAAAATTTCTTTAATTTTATCTTCATTCTTGAACGCTCCTGATAGTAGCCCTGCAAAGATATTGTTACCTGATTTTTTTAAATCAGTAAGGATCTCATCAAGTCTTTCTGTATTTAACTCAACAGTTGAATTAGGTCTTATTTCAAGCGCCTTTTGTATTAGGTGGTTATAATTGTCCTGTATAGATAGAAGGATAATATCAGGAGAAAAATCTGTCAGTACTCTTGCCTGTTTAGAAAAATCAGCGATATTTTTAAACGCCTTTAATGCTAATAAAATCCTTTCCTTCCTTTCATTTCCATCAATCTCATACACAATACCTTTGCTTTTCCTTTCATTAGGGTCTATTTTCTCCTCACCACCAACCTTAACAACATCAATAGAAAAGCCAGCTTTATAGAGATTGACAGCAAGCTCAACATTTACTATGTCTCCTTTTAATTCACCTGCTGTTTCCTGTGGTTTCCTCCTGGTTAAAAAATCAATAGTTAGATTATCCTGTAAAGATAACAGACCCATTGCTGGAGACATT
>JBNAVX010000188.1:0-2860 GCA_049700155.1 Thermodesulfovibrionales bacterium | reverse complement strand
TTCATCAAAATGCTTTCTCCCAATCAATTCCATTTGAGACCCCCCTTTTATCCCCTGTTTGCGGCTGTGATATGAAAACATACAGCAACCAATGTGAAGCCTATGCAAATGGTGTGTCTGTTTTTTATATTGGTGCATGTAGAGCAGGAATAGAATGATGTTTATAAATCATAGGGGGAGAGGAGATAGCAGAAATAAAGGATATAAACGGGCTAAAAGAGAAAATAGAACCGTCCCTTTTTCCTTCTTTCGCTAACTATTTTTAGTCAAATGTAGTAAGGTAAGTTTGACCCATTAGCATTAATAAGGCAGATGTTTTTTGATATCTGTTCTGTATATAATCTGTATATAATCTGTAAAATCAGAGCTTTATTCAGAGCATGATGATAAATTGTTGGGTTGAGGGTAAGAAAAGGTTGGTTTTGGGAAGTATTTTGGGACAGCCTGCCGTCCCCTTTTCCGTTTTTAGACAGACGAACCAGACCAAACAGATGAAATAGACCAGATAGACCAAATAGACCAAAAATGAATTTTGAAGGTTTGACCCCGAAGCCCAAGTGCAAATTCTTCCTTTTCTTTGATTATGATATACTAAATTAAATAGCCATTAAGGGGGTTTATATGAGATTTAAGGTTGTAATAACCTATGATCCAGAATATGATGGATATGTAGTTGATGTGCCAGAACTTACAGGCTGTATGAGTCAGGGCAAGACAATTGACGAGGTATTGAATAATATAAAAGATGCTATCAAGGGCTGGCTGGAAGTAGAGAAAAAACACGGAAGATTGGACATCTATGAAGAAAGGGAAGTATTTCTGGGAGAAATTACTGTTTAAATGGGATTGCTTTCTAACATTTCAGGCAAGGAAGGAGTAAGGATCTTTCAGAAATTTGGTTATGTGCTTGATCACCGAACTGGAAGCCATATGATACTGTATCATGATTCTCGTCCAACACTATCAATCCCAAATCATAAGGAATTGGCGCCTGGATTATTGAGGGGATTGATTAGAAAAAGTGGACTGGCCGTTGAGGAATTTTTAAAAGCTAAATGATGAGGGACTTAGAATCAACCATAAGACCTGTAGGAAGACCGAGGAATATGGAGAGGGGAAGAGAGAAAAAGTAGCCTGTCCCCTTTTTCTTTTCGTGTGCTAAGAAAATAGACTTGACCCTAAGAGAGAGCCCCCTACCTGAAAGGTGTTTGAAACTGACCAATCTAATAAATGGCTTCATAAGATATTTAAGAAATTCAAACAGAAAAAGATAAGTTGAACGTAGAACTTTGAACATTTTTTGACCTTGAACCTTGAACTTTGAACGTGTCTTGCCAGCTTATCGGCTATTTGTATGACCTTATAACCCTATGACTCAATGACTCTTATTATAAGATGTATATTTTAGGTTTGACCCCAGATGTGACCCCCGTAGTTGTTGTTTTATGGATAATTTATTCCCAGGAGTGTGTAACCATCCCCTCTATCAAGAGGGGTGCAGGGGTGTGTAGATTACGCCTTACGAATTACGCCTAAGAAAGATGAAAAATAGAACCGTCCCCTTTTTTACTCGAAGCCCAAGTAACAGAATGTCAATAGTCAAGTCTGACCCTGAATATTCTGTTTACCTTGTAAATAATCAAGTCTGACCCTATAGCACATTACTTATTACAAAGCATGAGGTCTATATTTCTCCAGTTTCAGTATATGAGCTTTATTATGGAGGTTACTATTCAGGTAGAGTTAAACCAGTTGAGGATGTATTGGCAATGATGACTCCATTTGATTGGACAACTGAAGACTCCAAGAGGGCTGCACAAACCCATGTAGCACTGTCAAAGGCTGGAGAAACACTATGATACTTGGATGCTTGGACACTTAAAATGTGGATAAGCCATGCTTAGTGACAAAAATGTTCGGGGCAAAAAATTCTTCCATTTTTGAGAAGATTATGGTAAGTTTTGTTTAAGGAAATAGAGGGTTGTATGAAAGAGGCATTGAGATATTTAAATAATGCAAAGGAGATATTAAAATCTGTTCCTGTAGAGGATGGCACCTATACCGATGTCAAACCTGTAAGAGAGGCTTGCGGTATAGCTTACCTTGCTATTTTAATGGCGATAGACGAATTTTTAATAAAAAAAGGGCTGAGTAAGAAGGAGCTCCCGAGATCTATCGATGCTTACAGGAAAGCGTTACAAAAATATTTTAGAGTTCATAATGGAAAATTATTAAGAGAGTTTGAGGCTCTTTATGAAGCCCTACATATTGCTGGGTATTATAGAGGAAACCTCTATCTTGTAGAGATGGTCAAAGATGCTCTAAAAGCTGCCAAGGCTTTTATCGAAAAAATTGGCTGAAGAAACTTAAGGCACTATAAATCTCTATATATAAATTATCCATAAACAAACACATTCTCCCATCAAGGAGGGAATGTCTATCAAATTATGCACCGGTAAGTAACAATACTTAGAGCAAATTGTAAATATTTTATGGAAAGAAGATAAATTACAATGAGTGAACCATTTAGATATTTAGAAAATGCTAAAAAGATTTTGGATGAAGCTTCTATAGAGGATAGCACCTATACCGATATAAAGCCCGTGAAGGAAGCCTTTGCGATGGCTTATCTTGCTGTTTTAGAAGCTATAAATGAATTTCCTTTAAAAAAAGGTTTAACAAAAAAAGAGCTTCCCAAATCAGTAGAAGCCTATAGAAAGGCCTTACAAAAATATCTTGTGGTTCACAATGGTAAAATCTTGAGAGAGTTTTAAATGCTTTATGATGCTTTACATATTGCAGGTTATTTTAGAGGATTTATTTATAATGTTGACGCAATTAAAGCTTATATAAAGGCAAC
>JBNAVX010000187.1:0-2869 GCA_049700155.1 Thermodesulfovibrionales bacterium | reverse complement strand
GTTGTTGGGGGCGGGCCAGCAGGTTCAACCTCAGCAAAGTTACTTGCACAATACGGTATTAAAGTCATCTTACTCGAAAGAGACCTTTCTTTTAAAAAACCCTGTGGTGGAGGAATACCTTTCGGTGGATTTATAGAACTGAATATCCCCGAGTCATTAATACAGAAAGAAATCAAGCGGGTTCGGATAGTTTCCCCATCAGGTAAAAATCTCGATATAGAACTTGGCAATAGAGGTATAGTTATAGTTGAGAGAGGGAAATTCGATGAAGCTTTAAGAAATGAGGCTGAAAAATATGGTGCAGAGGTTATAGAGGGTAGCTTTATAAGTTTTAATACTGAAAAAAAAGGTTACAGGATCAGAGCTAATGCTAAAGGTGAAGATATTGAAATATACGCCAACTACATTGTCGCTGCTGACGGGGTAAACTCAAGGGTAAGAGCAGTCTCAGGCGTAAAACCAAATAAATCTTTAATTACAATATCTGAAAGGATATGTGGAATTGAGACAGAATTCTGTGAATTCTGGTTTGGTTCGTCTCATGCGAAAGGCTCTTATTCATGGGTTTTTCCTGCGATTGAAGGGGTTTCTGCTGGTACAGGAAGTTTAGAGCCTAAGACAGTGATTAAATTATTTAAGATATTCAAAGATAAAAGAGGAATAACCGAAGAAGGGCAGATCAGGATATATAAGATTCCACTATGGAATGGAGGCATATATAATATAGATAGTGTTATTTTTGCAGGAGATGCAGCAGGTCAGGTAATGCCCCTTACTTATGAGGGTATTTACTATGCTATGAAAAGTGGTGAGTTTGCAGCTAAAGCTATTATAGAAGGTAAGACATCAATTTATAAAAAGATGTGGCAGTCTGCATTTCAAAAAAGATTTTACTTTATGGATAAATTGAGAAAGTATTTTTATAGAAATGACAAGACAGCTGAGAAATTGATCGCCTTTCACAGACTCCCCGAGGTTCAGGAGGCATCAATAAGGCTATGGTTAATGAAAGACAGTGGGAAAGAAAGCCTCCAGAGATACATAAAACTCTTCAAGAAATTAATATGTTGAGCCTGAATAGATTCTTCATATATTCCATAGTCTTCCATATAACATTCTTTATCCTTGCATTTACTCTTATATCACCTGTTAATAAAAATATGAAAAGGGGAGAATTTTTTGCAAGGATTATTTCTCCTGAAGAGGTTTTCACACCTGCTCCGGTTATCCCCGAGAAGTCGAAGGTAAGACCTATTTTACCATCTAAGTCAGGGGATAAAGATTTCAAACTGAATACCAAGAATGGAACTGTTGCTAAGTCCTTAGAAAAAACAGATACTTTAAATTCGCAAGAAAAAGTAAAATCCTTTTCTGAACCCACTCTACCGGCAGTCTCAGGTCAGGATAAAGAAGGCAAGATGAATAATAGAGGGAATAATCAAAGGACTGATTTACCAGGGACTTCTTTAAGAGAAAAACTTTTCGACAGTAAAATCATAGGAGATATTGCAAAAAGGGAGATCAAGAAGGATGCTTCAGAGGATAAGAAATTTTCATTCAATGTTAGAGATATGCGTTATCTTCCATATTTGAGAAGATTAAAAGAGAGAATAGAAAGTATCTGGATTTATCCACCTGATGCAGCTACAAGAGGAATTTACGGAGACCTCATCATAAAATTTACTATAAAGAAAAACGGGAGCCTTGGAGCTACAGAGCTTATCAGGACATCTGGACATAAAAGTCTTGATGATGCAGCACTAAGGGCATTAAGGGAAGCAGAACCATTCTGGCCCTTACCTGATGAGTGGGGTTTAGATACCTATACAATAGAGGGGCATTTTATTTATACTATCTATGGTTATTACATCAGATAAATTTTAAACCTTCTCTTTTATGAATATGAAAAGGGAGGAGACTTAACGGAGAATGATTTGAAGCCAAGACTCTATCTAAAAGTGGGAGATGTTGTTAGACATGTGCGGTATAGTGGATGGGGTGATGGAGAAGTTATCGAAGAGAAACACTCGAGCCTTCCAGGAGGTTTATGTCTTGTCAGGGTCCTATTTGAAGATGGCGTAGAAAGGGCATTCATTAATGACTTAAATAGTGAAAGTTGCTGTTATTATGCTGGTGTGATATTGAGCAATCTCTAACACGTTAAAATTAGAAAAGAGAGTTTTAAATAGGTCTTACTGCACATAATATAAGACATTCTTTGTAAATCTTCAGAGGTAGAATGAAAGAAAGAAGATCTTTCAGGTCACAAGTCTTTTATGATACCTTTGAGAGCCCTATCGGGACGATATATCTTATATTCAGTGGAAAATTTCTTAATGAGTTATCTTTTAGAAAGCCCTTTGATATTTTGAAAAAAGACGATAATGTTTCTATGATTAAAAAGGAATTAAAGGAATATTTTGAGAATGGCCGCGAGGAGTTCACACAGAAGACTGTATTTATAAAGGGGACAGAGTTCGAAAGAAAGGTCTGGTTAACTCTTAAAGAGATACCATATGGTGAGACCAGGACTTATAGATGGCTTGCAGAAAGACTCGGTAGACCTTCTGCATGCAGGGCTGTGGGCAAGGCTCTAAGCAGAAACCCTTTGCCAATTATATTTCCCTGTCACCGTATTATAGAATCTGATGGTTCGATCGGAGGATATTCTGCTGGTGTTGATATCAAGAGAAGATTGCTTGATTTCGAGTATTATTTTAAGCTTTCAAAAAAAACTGTTACGTAAAAATCATTCTTGCACATATGGGAAACTATTTGTGCACATGGTCAAATCCTTTTATTAATGGAACTCCTATACCTTTCTTCTATCCCTATAGAGCATAAAATTAAACATAAACCGTCATTGCCC
>JBNAVX010000186.1:0-2908 GCA_049700155.1 Thermodesulfovibrionales bacterium | reverse complement strand
GGTCTGTTGAACCCTGAACATTTGATTCTCCTCTCAATGCATTTACACCACCACCAGCTATACCGATGTTGCCAAGCAATAACTGTATTAAAGCCATTGCTCTTATATTCTGGACGCCAACAGTATGTTGTGTCCAGCCCATAGCATATAACTCAGTGCCTGCTTTATCAGGTGTTCCTGTTGAACCATATACTTTATATATCTTTTCAAGGTCTTTCTGTGGTGTCCCTGTAATAGCTGTTACCTTCTCAAGAGTATAACGAGAGTAATGTTTTTTGAGAAGCTGGAATACACATCTTTCATGTTGTAAAGTCATGTCTCTTTTTGGAATCCCATTTTCGTCTTTTTCGAATGCCCATGTTGATGTATCATATACCCTTTTGCTGGGGTCATATCCAGAGAAAAGTCCGTCATCGAAACCGAAATTAGGGTTAACGATGAATGAGGCGTTAGTATAATGTTTTACATAGAATTCATCATAAAGATTATTGTCAAGGATATACTTGATCATACCGCCTAAAAAAGCTATGTCTGTCCCGGGACGGATATAGGCATGAATGTCAGCCTTTGCTGATGTTCGTGTAAAACGTGGATCTACATGGATAAGGATAGCTCCTCTATTCCTTGCTTCCTGAATCCATTTGAAGGAAACAGGATGACATTCAGCCACATTTCCACCCATGTTCAGAATAACATCAGCGTTCCTGAAATCAATATAATGGTTAGTCATTGCTCCGCGACCGAAAGACTCTGCAAGAGCCGGGACAGTTGAGGAGTGGCATAATCTAGCTTGATGTTCAATATAGACAAGACCTAATGCTCTCAACATCTTCTGATAAAGCCAGCACTCTTCATTATCCATTGCAGCACTTCCTACAGAAGCGATTCCATTTGTGCGATTTACAACTTTCCCTTCGGCATTCTTTTCTATAAAGCTCTTATCTCTGCTCTTCTTGATGTTTGCTGCAATCTTTTCCAGTGCCCACTCCCAGCTCACCTCTTTCCACTTGTCACTGTAAGGAGCACGATACCTGACCTTTGAAAGACGATTAGGATTGACTGCAATCTGATATGATGCAGCACCTTTTGCACATAGTGAACCCTCACTGATAGGATGATCAGGGTCACCTTCAGCATTAATTAACTTACCACTTGAATCAGTATGCATAAGAATTCCGCAACTTGTTGAACAGAAACAGCAGATAGTCGGGGTAGCCTTAGCATCTTTGATTCTCAGTTCGGCTGCATATGCCTTTACAGGTGTCAGGTCAAAACCTAACTGACTCAATAAGAGTCCAGATGCAGCCACACCAGAATACTTAATAAATTCTCTTCTGGTAATTACACTCATAAAACCTCCTTTCTTTTGAAATTAAGTGGGGTTAAAAAGGCCTTTACTTGCTTGACTTGGAAAGAATAATTTGTTAGGTTATCAATATTCATTAATTCTATAAATAATATAGTTTTAATCTATACCACAATGTTTAGTTTATGTCAAGAGTTTTTCTATAACCTAACTCTACCAGAAGAAATTTTCATTGAGAGCTTAAACTTGATTATGAAGTAACAAACTCAATAATTTCCAAGAAGGAGGTGAACAGATGGTCGCAAAATTTATTGTTATTCAATAATATCTAATTTAATTATTTAAATTCAGAAAGGAGATTGTCATGATAGTTGAGGAAAAGATTATAAGCAGGGAATTTAGAGAATATGTTAGAAAGCCTGTTTCTGATATAGGGCTTGATAAAACAATAGAAAAACTTACTCCTGAAAAAATAGAAAAAGTAATAAATACGGTTTTAAATCTGAAGAATAATTCTGCAAGATTCAAAGCCCCCTTAGAAACCTGCATCCATTGTGCACTATGTTCTGAAGCATGTCACTGGTATCAGTCTCATGGCAAAGATCCCACATATGCACCTGTAGCAAAAGTTAGGATGACACTATGGGAGATGATAAAAAGAGGAGGAAAAGTCAGCCCTGAATTTATTAAACAATGTGCGAGGATAGCTTTTACCGAATGTACTCTCTGCCGACGTTGTAGCATGTATTGCCCTTATGGATTAGATATAGCTTACCAGATAGGGATGGTCCGCCGAATATGTTTTTTACTCGGAGTAGTACCTCAAATTTTAATGGATTATGATAACAGCCTCTCTGCAACTTTGACTCAACTCTGGATACCTCAGTGTGACTGGATTGATACACTGCAGTGGCAGGAGGAAGAGCTGAGGTCTGAGATAAAGAATCCCCGTATTCCTTTTGATAAAGAAGGTGCTGATGTAATGTATTTAACTTTGGGGACTGAGCCGAAGGTAGCACCCCATTTTATAGCTACTATGGCTAAGATTATGAATTATGCTGGCATTGACTGGACATTTTCAAAAACTGACTATGCAAATATGTCTATGTTTGCTCGTGACATAGAAACGATGCAGAGAATTGTGAGAGAAGTATATGAGGACGCTCTCCGATTAAAAGTTAAACGGATAGTAGCAACTGAATGTGGGCATGCATTTCATGCCCTCTGTTATGCTGCCCCTCCACTACTTGGATGGAAGGAAGGTCCGATAGAGGCTTATCATGCAACTGAGTTTTATTATGAGCTTCTTACAACAGGGAAGATAAAGATAGATAAAAATAAGAGGATTAAAGAGCCTGTTACTTTACAGGATCCCTGTAATCTTGTGAGACATAGAGGTGCGGGAGAGAAGCTTAGATACCTTGTGCGGGAGATGTGTGAAAATTTTGTAGATATGTACCCAAACCGAGAACATAATTTCTGCTGTAATGCTGGAGGAGGTGTAATTGCTATAGGACCACCATGGAAACGTGTCAGGCTTGAAGGGGCTCGGGTAAAAGCTGAGCAGATAAAAGAAACAGGAGCAAAAATCGTCATTGCTCC
>JBNAVX010000185.1:0-3037 GCA_049700155.1 Thermodesulfovibrionales bacterium | reverse complement strand
CCTTGATAAGAGGGCCTTTAAGGGGAAGATAGTTGGTGCTGACCCTAAAACAGACATCGCCATCATAAAAATAGATGCTTCAAACCTTCCCACAATCCCGTGGGGAGATTCTGATAAACTCCAGGTTGGAGAGTTTGTCCTTGCTATAGGGAATCCTTATGGTCTCAGTCATACAGTAACAATGGGAATCATAAGTGCAGTCGGTAGAGCAAATGTAGGGGTTGCTGATTATGAAGATTTTATACAGACAGATGCTGCTATCAATCCGGGTAACTCTGGAGGTCCACTCGTAAATATCAAAGGTGAGTTGATAGGCATTAATACAGCGATATTTTCAAGGACAGGAGGTTATCAGGGAATAGGGTTTGCGGTACCCAGTAACATGGTGAGACCCATCATGACTCAACTTATCCAAAAGGGCAAGATTACCAGAGGATGGCTTGGAGTAACAATACAGGAACTGACACCAGAGCTCTCTCAAAAGTTTGGCTTGGATAAAACAACAGGTGCACTTGTCAGCGACGTTACAAAGGGCAGTCCTGCAGATAGAGCAGGTATTTTAAGAGGTGATATCATACTTGAATTCAATGGAAGAGAAGTAAAAGACGTAGGAAATCTAAGGAATATGGTTGCTCAGAGCAAAATTGGGTCTCAGGTATCGATCAAGATATTACGCTCTGGAAAGGAATATACTGTCAGATTGGTCATTGCTGAACTTCCAAGAGAAATCGCTGAGGCTGTTCCGAGTAGTCTACCAGATGATATAGAGACAGAGGCCTTTACAGGCTTGAGTGTAATGAGTCTGACAAAAGAAATCTCAAAACAGCTTGGCCTGAAAAAAGATGAAAAAGGAGTGGTTGTGGTAAGGGTCGAGCCTGCAAGCCCGGCAGATGAATCAGGGATAAAAAAGGGAGATATTATTAAAGAGATAGATAAAAAACCGGTTGAAAACCTTGAGGATTTCAACAGGATTGTCTCTAATCTGAATAAGAATGAGACAGTTCTCCTTTTTATCACAAGGGGTGACAAAAAGTTTTACGTTACCCTCAAGGCATCATAATCTCTACTTTTTCCAGATTCATCAAATTTAAAAATTAATAATAACGGAAGGAGGTGAAAGAAATGTATCTCATTTTAAGGACTGTTGTCTTTTTAATCTTTTTATTATCTGGATATATAATCAGTATCAAGTATAATTATGGCACTTATGGAGTCCTCATAGGCGGGTTATTAGGACTCCTTACAATTGCTACAGAATATTTATTCAAAAATTTTAAAATCGGCTCTATCATTGGAGGTTTTATCGGTATCTCCTTTGGTCTTTTGTTTGCCAACCTCCTTATACTTCCTTTAAAGCAAATTCTTGGTGAAGAAATGAAATCAGTCTCTTTTGGACTTATGGCGGTATTCGGTTACGGAGGACTTCTCCTTGGTTTGCATAAAGGTTCAGAGATCTCACTTACTAATGTATTCAGACTCTTCAGAGGTCAGGGCATCGAAGAAAACCTCAAAATCCTGGATACAAGTGTCATTATAGATGGGCGTATTGCGGATGTATGTGAATCTGGATTCCTTGAAGGAACCTTTATTCTTCCCCAGTTTATTCTTCAGGAACTACAGCATATTGCTGACTCTCCAGATCCTGTAAAGAGAGCAAGGGGAAGGAGAGGTCTTGACATCCTTCACAAGATTCAGAAGATGTCTAATATTACTGTAAAAATAGTTGAAGAAGATTTTCCCAAGGTAAAAGAAGTTGATTCAAAACTTGTTGCCCTTGCAAAACTTCTAAATGCAAAAGTGATAACAAACGATTTTAATCTTAACAAGGTAGCAGAGTTGCAGGGTGTATCAGTTCTAAATATTAATGAGCTTGCAAATGCTTTGAAACCCGTTGTTCTTCCTGGTGAATCAATCAATGTCTTTATTTTAAAGGAAGGGAAAGAGCACAATCAGGGTGTTGCATATCTTGATGATGGAACCATGGTTGTTGTAGAAAATGCAAGGAGACTGATTGGGAAAAATGCAGATGTGACAGTCACGAGTGTCCTGCAGACAACTGCTGGAAGGATGATATTTTCAAAACTCAAAGAGGAGTATGAGAGAGAAGAGTTTAGAGCTGTTAAATAAACCAGTTTGAAAATAAAGTGTTTTAAATGGATAGAGTAATTAATTATCGGTCATTAGTCATTGGTCATTGGTAAATGAAAAAAAGGGTAACAGCGATATTACCTGCTGCAGGTATCGGTAGAAGATTTAAACTGGATGGTAGTAAAGCTTTTTACCCTCTTGGAGGCAAACCTCTTATTGTATGGAGTATTAAAGCACTTGAATCTGTAGAGGAGATAGAAGAGATTATTCCAGTCCTCAGAAAAGAAGACATACGAATGGGGGAGGAGGTCTTCAAAAAATATAATATTTTAAAGATTAAGAGGATAGCTACAGGAGGAAAAGAAAGGCAGGATTCTGTTTATAATGCCCTTAAACTTATAAATGACAAAGAGTGTATTGTACTCATACATGATGGGGTGAGACCTTTTATTGAGAAGGATTTGATTGAATTAATGATAAAAGGACTGAAAGGCTTTGATGGGGTCATTTTAGGCATACCTGTCAAAGATACGATAAAAGAGGTTGAAGGAGGAATTGTAAAAAGGACATTAGACAGAAATTATATATGGGCTATCCAAACCCCTCAGGTATTTGTATTTAAAAAACTTTCAGAGGCATATGAAATGTCTTTAAAAGATAATTTCTACTCAACAGATGATTCAGCCCTCTTAGAAAGATATGGGGGAAAGATAAAGGTAATAATGGGTTCATATAAAAACATAAAGATCACGACTCCTGAGGATATGATTTTTGCAGAATATCTTATTTCAAAAGATAATCCTAACCGATATTATTCATAAAATTTTTGGCAGATGTAGTATTCGAGCGGATTTAAATTCTTTCGAAGAAAGAATTTACCTCGGAGGCTCGATATTAATCGAGCCGAGAATGAGCGAGAATACTGCATCTGACATTTACGAAAACTGCC
>JBNAVX010000184.1:0-3037 GCA_049700155.1 Thermodesulfovibrionales bacterium | reverse complement strand
CATGACCACTTATTGGCGAAAGGATGGGCTAATGGCGTTCTTTATTATTGTTGCGGCTGTGCCTGGGGCTTACAGTTTGATTACATTACTCGGGCAGGTGAAAATTATTCGATATTATATCCTGATGGGTTTATTTCCACTTCATGCAATTCAACCCCTCCAGCATGTGAGAACAATGGTTATGTAGTTGTGGAGGTAACACCTACTCAGGTAAAGATTCAGTATAAGAGCTACCTGGGATATGTGGTTGATGAGATGGTGCTGACATAGGAGAATATTTAGGACACGCTAAAAGGGTCCGAGGATTAGAGGGTTCAGGCTTTTTTCAGGAAATATGAACCTTTTCCCTAAATTAGTTCCCTTCAATTTCCACAAAAACAGGCTTCTCACCCAAATCAAAAGAAACTTTTCCGTTAGTCACTTTCTTGATCTCTGTGTTAAAGAATTTAGGATATTCCTTATCCTTTATCCTTTAAATCCTTTCCCCGCTCTACATTAGGGATTGTTTCAGTAATTTTAATTGATGCAACATTTCCAACATCTATTGTAATTGTTTTTGTCTTGGCAGGTTTTTTCTCATCAAAATAATCCCACCAGGCAATATAAAGAGGCTGACTGAACCCGTGCCCGATCATTATCTTCAGGACTGTCATTGCAAGTCCCCCGATTAAGCGTGGCAATCTCTTGACAAAGAGAAAATGAACCCAAATTATATATCAAAGAGCAAGATTAAAGACCTCACGTATGACCCCCCCGCTACCCGTAAGACTAGATCACCAACAATCTTCTTGAATTTAGTATTTATGGAAGATTCTGTGTGAAAAATATATAATTAATTTAACTGTTCAGTAACGTCGAGGAGGTGAATTTAATGCCGAGTCTGATAGAGATAGTCGAAAAGGAGTTAAATATTCCTAAGAAACGTTTGGTTGAAGAAGGAGTCAAACGTTTTCTGGAAATTGAATTGAAAAACTTATCTATTGAAATAAGAAAACTGTCCGGTCGATATGGTGTAAATTCTTTTAATGAACTATGGGAAAAACTTAAGGCAGGGGAAATAACAGAGGCAGTGTGCTTTGATGATCTAAGCAGACTTGAGCACCTTGAATTAGAGAAAGAGAAAGTCATCAAGTTATTGCAAAAAGCAGTTCAGTAGTAAACCCCAGAGATAAGATATATTCACACCTTATACCGATATAACAATCTTCCTGATAAAGAAGCTAAAAAACTTCAGACTTATCCTAAACGCCTCCATAACAAAACCGAAGAGAATGTCGAAGAGAGTGATTTGAGTGACAATCCAGAAGTGGCTATAAGAATTGTGTTAGAATTTGCCAGAAGAATTATTACATCTTGAATTTTATATTATTTCAACCATTATTCGAGCCCGTTCTCTTTCCCGATTAAATTGGTAGGTGTGGCAATTTCATGGCAGAGAGAAAATGTATCCTCTCCTAAATTAATCATAAAGGAGCAAGATTGAAGACCTGACCCCCTGTAGCCGTATAAGTTGTTTTACTTGTAAAAACGAAGATATTTTTCTGAAGTGATATTCAGTAGAGTTATGCCGTGTAAATACTTTCAATAGCTCTTTCTTACCTTTAGCAGGGCATTTGTCTTAGAAATCCCCCTTCATCCCCCTTTGCCAAAGGGGGATTTTTTATACATTTCCCTGAAGAACCAAAATTCTTATCCCCATCTTCCCTGTCAGATCTTTCCCTCAATTTCCACGAAAACAGGTTTTTCCTTCGACCAAATCAAAGAAGACTTTTCCGTAACCCACACTGATAAAGATTTTACCTTATGACCTGTCCCAATATGATTCTGCTTTCGTTCAAATAAGGGAAGAAAGTAGAAGAAATCTATAATTTAAGGTTAAATTAGGTTATAATAAAACACAAATTGACAGATTCCAGGAGGTTAAGAAGATGGAAATCACCATTGATAAAAATGAACTTTATAGCCTTATAAAAAAGGCTGTTAGAGAAGTTTTACATGAAGAGACATTAGAGCTATTCCTTAAAAGCATTCCTATGGTATCAAAAGAAGAGATGAGAGATATCAAAAAGCTATATGGCAAACCATCGTCAGACAAAGAAGTAGCCTATAGTGAGACTGTAGAAATATGAAATGGAGGATAGATTACTCCAGAGATGCTGAAAAGTTTATTGAAAAACAAAAAATTCGCCTTGAGGTAAGAGAAGAACTAAAGAAGTTTTTAATGAAAATGAAAGGCGAGAATGTAAACATTGATATTAAGAAACTGAGCGGAGAATGGGAGGGTTATTATAGGTTGAGGAAAGGAAAATTAAGGATAATTTTTGAACCAAATAAAACTGATAAAGTTTTATTTGTTGAAAGGATAGACTTCAGAGGGGATGTATATAAATAAACGATTACCCCTTGCAGGTTTACCAGCTTACTCGCTTTTTGCTTTTGATAAATGAAATTTGAAGGTGTGACCCCAAAATGACCTCATTTTGCCATCTGGGCAGACCCTCTAATATTAAAAAAAGAAAAACATATTGGGCTGAATGGGATGCATTGGCTGGAATGTTAAGAAATGAATCAGTGGATTTTATAGTGGATGTGGGAGATACATACATAACCTGTGACGGAGATGGAACGCCTTGGACAAAAGGTCTTCCTGGACTTTATTCGACAGTTATAAGTCCTGCCCGAAATGGCTATAAAGGCTATTGTGGGGTCAGCGATATTTGTGTAGATCATGCATACTATCTCGCCAGGGGCAACCACGAAGGAATCAGCAATTATGACAAAGCACCAGCAAGAAATACATTAAGGACACTGCTGAAGTTATTTGTGCCAAATCCGGATGGCACTACTTATCCTCAGGGAGGCTCTATGGATGCCGATTATGATTAGGGTTATTTTGCCTTTGAATGGGGAGATGCGCTTATCATTGTGATGGATGTTGTCAAGTACAAAGAACCGAAAACAAAAAATAGTTCGCCTGCAAGATTTCATATAGGGCAGTCACAATTAAACTGGCTCACTTCAGTTTTGCAAAACTCAA
>JBNAVX010000183.1:0-3121 GCA_049700155.1 Thermodesulfovibrionales bacterium | reverse complement strand
GCCCCGACTTTAGTCGGGGAGCTTCACTCATAAATTTATGAATTAAGTGGGCTAAGTTATTACCATAAATCATACTCCCAGAGAGTTTTAAAAAACTCTCTGGGTAATGTTTTCCCTTTACTTCTGATATTTCTGCTAAAATATCTCACCAATGATTAATTGTTTTTGATTTTTTCTTTAATTTTTTGGAAAGAATAAAATGAGAACATTGTTAAGGATAATAGGTCGTTGGACGATCTTACAGGTCAGGACCATCGGGCATATGTTTTTATTCTTGCTGAATTCTCTCTATTTCATATTTATTCCTCCTTTTAAATTCAAATTACTTTTAAGACAGGTCAGATTTTTTGGTAATAAATCCTTGATAGTTATAATACTTACAGGTTCTTTTGCAGGTATGGTCCTTGCAATTCAACTATTTTATATTCTGAGGAAGTTTGGTTCAGAGGCATTACTTGGTCCTGGCATCGCACTAAGCCTTATAAGAGAGTTGGGACCTGTACTTTGTGGTTTAATGATAACAGGAAGGGCAGGTTCTGCCATTACAGCAGAGATTGGCATGATGAGGATTTCAGAACAGATAGATGCCCTGACTGCAATGGCTCTTAATCCAATAAGATATCTAATCGTACCAAATATCGTTGCATCTATTTTAGTATTTCCTTTACTGATGGCTATATTTGATATAGTTGGCATATATGGTGGATATCTTGTTGGTGTCAAGGTCCTTGGAATCAGTTCTGGGACATATTTTTCTCTAATGAGAGAATATGTAAATAATGAAGATTTAATGGTAGGGCTTTACAAATCAATAAGCTTTGCATTGATAGTATCCTGGATATGTTGCTATAAAGGTTTTTATGCAGGATTCGGTACTAAAGGAGTTAGTAAATCAACAACCGAAGCCGTTGTTATTTCTTCTGTTATGATTTTAATATGGGATTATATCCTTGGCTCTATCCTGCTTTAAGATCTAATTAGATAAAATGATCAAATTTATTGATCTCTATAAATCTTTTGACCACCAACAAGTCCTAAAGGGTATAAATTTAGAAATCTCAGATAAAGAACTGATAACCATTATGGGGAAAAGTGGGGGAGGCAAAAGTGTATTACTGAAACACATTATCGGACTTCTCAAGCCTGATTCAGGAAAAGTCCTGATTGATGGGATAGATATTACTAAACTTAGCCTTAAAGAGCTTGATAAGATAAGAGAAAGATTAGGTGTGCTTTTTCAAGGTGGAGCGCTATTTGATTCTTTCACTGTATATGAAAATATAGCATTTCCATTAAGAGAAAAGAAGAAACTTAAAGAAAAAGAAATCTTAGAGAGAGTGATGTTAGCTCTCGAGGATGTTGGACTTAGAGATGTTGAGAATAAATATCCAGGAGAATTAAGCGGAGGAATGAAAAAGAGGGTAGCTCTTGCAAGGGCACTCATTACAGAGCCATCTATAGTGCTTTTTGATGAGCCAACCACAGGTCTTGACCCTGTTATTGCTAACTCTATACACATTCTCATAAAATCTACTCATGAAAAATATGGCTATACTGGAGTAATAGTGAGTCATGAAGTGCCTGATATTTTTAAAATTAGTGATAGAGTTGCTATGTTACATAACGGAGTTATAGTGGAAGTTGGTACTCCAGAGGAGATTGAAAATTCTGTTAATCCTGTAGTTAAACAGTTCATAACTGGAAGCCAAGAAGGACCTATAGAATTATGATTTCTAATATTTTATTGGAGGATTTATGAAAAAATTCGATCTTGAATTAGCTGTTGGGTTCTTTGTGCTAATAGGTATGTCTTCTCTGATATTTCTATCTATAAAATTAGGGAGGCTTGAGACAATTGGAGGAGGAAAATATATATTGTATGCTGCTTTTGAAAACGCTGGAGGTATTAAGCCTGGTGCTACAGTTGAGATAGCAGGAGTAGAGGTTGGTAGGGTAAAAAGCGTAGATATTGATAAAGACTATCGTGCGTTTATCTCAATCACAATAGAAAAAGATATAAAGATTCAGGAGGATGCCATCGCATCAATAAGAACAAAAGGGTTGATAGGAGAAAAATATATTGAAATATCACCGGGAGGTTCGGAGAATATACTACCAAGTGGCGGAACTATAAAGGAAACAGAACCAGCTATTGATGTTGAAAAGATATTAGGAAAGTTTGTCTTCGGTAAAATTTAGAAATAATCAGGACAGATTTAGTTAGTGGTTAGTCTGTAAATTTTTATCAATAATTTAAGGTTAAAGGAGAGGTAAAAATGAAAAAGAAGACTATCTTGATATTGATTATATTATTGCTTTATGGGTGTGCCTCAAAAGGTTATGTTAAAAAGGAACTATATCCAGTTTTTAATAAGATTCATGAAATTGAAACGAAGATCTCTGATATTGAATCAAGGATGAATGACCTTGAAAAGAGGATCAACTCTCTATCTGAGGCTGAGACAGCAGCTAAAAGAGATGCTGAAGAAGCGAAGGCATTGGCTGAAGATGCTTTAAAAACAGCAAAAGACTATTATGATAGAGCAGATAAAGCTGCGGTGAGAGCGGAAAGTGCCGCAGACAGAGCAGATAAAGCTGCGGTGAGAGCGGAAAGTGCCGCAGACAGAGCAGATAATGCCTTAAAGAACGCAGAGGATTCTGCAGGCAAAGCAGAAGCTAATGCAGAGAAAATTCAGAAAGTTTTTGAACTACTGAGAAGATAATAAATTGCTGTTCGTCATTTTCGGCGAAGCTATAATCATTTTTAATTTCCTTAAATGATCTCATATTATTCTCGTATTGATAGGTAATTTATTGAATCCATTATAACAAAAGTAGAAATTGTATGCTTTATGTCAATTGTTTCATATTTTTCTCTCGAGGACATACTGCTGAATTTATTACAGCATCTGATGCATTTATAAGGCTTTATGAGGTTATCTGCGTTTTTCGGGTCTATGGATTGCTTATTATATTATATATATTGCTGCGGGTAACAATCCATGAATAATATCATGAAAAACCTTTAAAGATAAATCCAAACTTTCAGGAGAACTATTTTTAAATTGGCTCCCCGAGCAAGTTAAAAGACAGAACCTTCCGGGCGGTGTTCGAGTTTCCT
>JBNAVX010000182.1:0-3307 GCA_049700155.1 Thermodesulfovibrionales bacterium | reverse complement strand
CATTAATATGGGGCTTTACCCTCTCAAATTTAGCCTTTGCCATCTTTGCCTCCTTATTCTCCTCTTACTTTATTCTCCTCTTACTTTTGCTAAGATCTCTTCAGAAACCCCTTTTGGAACTTCATCATAATGAGAAAATTGCATAGTATAAGTAGCTCTTCCCTGTGTTATTGACCTTAAATCAGTAGCATATCCAAACATCTCTGAAAGCGGAGCCTGTGCCCTTATAACTTGAGCATTGCCTCTTCTCTCTATGTTTTGAACTTTCCCTCTCCGGGAATTAATATCACCTATGACATCTCCCATAAATTCTTCTGGCGTTACAATTTCTATACTCATTATAGGTTCAAGAAGAACAGGATTAGCTTTCTTTGCTGCCTCCCTGAACCCTAATGAACCTGCAATCTTGAATGCCATCTCAGAAGAATCAACCTCATGATAAGAACCATCATATAATTTCACCTTCACATCAACAACAGGATATCCTGCAAGAATACCTCTATCTGCTGCTTCACGTATTCCTTTTTCAACAGCAGAAATATATTCCTTTGGAATAACTCCACCAACTATAGCATTAACAAATTGGAAACCTTCACCGCGTCTCAAAGGTTCTAATTCCACAAAAACATGGCCATACTGACCACGTCCACCAGTCTGTTTTATAAACTTTCCCTCTGCCTTTGATCCACTCCTTACAGTCTCTTTATAGGCAACTTGTGGTTTACCTACATTAGCACTTACTTTAAATTCTCTGAGAAGTCTGTCAACAATTATCTCAAGATGGAGCTCACCCATACCTGATATAATCGTCTGTCCTGTCTCATCATTGAATGAGACCTTAAAGGATGGGTCTTCCTGGGCAAGCTTATAAAGAGTCTGAGAAAGTTTTTCCTGGTCTGCTTTTGTCTTTGGCTCTATAGCAACAGACATAACAGGCTCAGGAAACTCCATAGAACCAAGAATGATAGGATTCTTCTCATCACAAAGCGTATCTCCTGTTAAAGTATTCCTTAGCCCCACAACTGCTGCAATATCTCCTGCAGAAACCTCTTTTATCTCTTCCCGTTTATTAGAATGCATCTTCAAAAGTCTTCCAACTCTTTCTTTTATATCTTTTGTTGAATTATATACATAAGAACCAGCTTGGAGTACTCCAGAATAAACACGAATAAAAGTGAGTTGACCTACAAATGGATCCGTCATAACCTTAAAAGCAAGTGCTGCAAAAGGTTCACTATCATCAGCTCGTCTGACTATTTTGGAACCATCTGAGGGCAAGATTCCTGTTACAGGAGGGATATCAAGTGGTGAAGGAAGATAATCGACGATCGCATCCAGAAGGAGTTGTATACCTTTATTTCTAAAAGCAGAACCACACAAAACAGGAGTTATCTTCCTCTGAATAGTTCCTTTTCTTATTGCTGCCTTTATCTCATCTTCATAGATTTCCTCTCCTTTTATGAACTTCTCCATGATGTTTTCATCAATATCAGCTAATGCCTCAATCATCTTTTCCCTGTATTCTCTTGCTATAGGAATGAGTTTATCTGGGATATCTGCCTCAACATATTTTGCACCAAGTGTCTCATCATCAAAAAATATCGCCTTCATTCTAACAAGATCTATAGGTCCTCTGAAACCACCTTCTGCGCCTATCGGTATCTGTATAGCAACAGGATTTGCACCAAGACGCTCTACCATACTTTCTATACTCATAAAAAAATCTGCTCCAACTCTATCCATTTTATTCATAAAAGAAATCCTGGGGACACCATACTTATCTGCCTGCCTCCAAACAGTCTCTGATTGAGGTTCTACACCAGCCACGGAATCAAAAAGGGCAACAGCCCCATCAAGGACCCTTAAAGACCGTTCGACCTCGATAGTGAAGTCGACATGTCCGGGAGTGTCAATAATATTAATCCTGTGAGCTCTCCAGAAACATGTGGTAGCAGCAGATGTAATCGTAATCCCTCTTTCTTGTTCCTGAACCATCCAATCCATAACAGCTGTACCTTCATCAACTTCTCCCATTTTGTATGTCACACCTGTATAATAAAGTATTCGTTCTGTAGTCGTGGTCTTCCCTGCATCTATATGTGCCATAATTCCAATGTTGCGTGTCTTTTCTAAAGGTAATTTCAAGTCTCTTCTCCCCTATTTTGCTTACCATCTATAATGTGCAAAAGCCTTATTGGCTTCCGCCATTTTATGGGTATCTTCTTTTTTCTTTATAGAAGAACCCGTATTGTTATATGCATCCAATAATTCCCCTGCTATTTTCTCCTGCATTGTCTTTTCTGCTCTGGCTCGAGAGTAATTGATAATCCATCTAAATGCAAGAGCTGTGCGTCTTGAAGCCCTTACCTCTACCGGAACCTGATATGTGGCACCTCCTACCCTCCTTGGTTTGACCTCCACAACAGGCTTTACATTTTCAACTGCTGTCTTGAAAACCTTGAGCGGATCACTCCCTGTCTTTTTCCTTATAATGTCAAAAGCGCCATAACAAATCTTTTCTGCAATTGACCTTTTTCCATCTTTCATGATTGTATTAATAAATTTACTAACAAGTTTATTGTTATATTTTGGATCAGGTAAAATCTCTCTCTTCTCTACTACTCTTCTTCTGGGCATTTAATCCTTCCTATTTAGGTCTCTTTGAACCATATTTAGATCTACCTTGTCTTCTGTCTGCAACACCCATAGCATCAAGTGTACCCCTGATGACATGATATCTCACTCCGGGAAGATCTTTTACCCTACCACCTCGTATCATGACAATAGAGTGTTCTTGAAGGTTATGACCTACTCCCGGAATATATGCAGTAACTTCCATGCCATTCATCAACCTAACTCTCGCAACCTTTCTCAATGCTGAATTTGGTTTTTTAGGCGTTGTAGTATACACCCTTACACAAACTCCTCTCTGTTGAGGCGAACCCATTAAAGCCGGACTCTTTGTTTTCTTCTCAACCTTCTTACGTCCTTGTCTAACTAATTGAGCAATTGTAGGCAATTTAACCTCATTTACTTTCAAAAATTTATATATTTAACGAAAATGATAAAATACCAAAAAAATTTTTTATTTGTCAAGCATACTGGGTTTTTAATAAAATTATTATTTCTTAAAGGTTAGTAGGATTGATTTTGAGTTATAGAGAATTTATCTCTTGGTGCCTACCACCAGTCAATGAATTATATACCAGAAATTTTAAATTTACAAGTAGTTCCAATCGTCATGTTACGGAAATATCATTTGTGTACTATTGGTAAAAATCATAATTGGACACTTAATTCATTTAAT
>JBNAVX010000181.1:0-3316 GCA_049700155.1 Thermodesulfovibrionales bacterium | reverse complement strand
GCATCATGATGCACCCTTAATAAATGAAATTTTCAATTTCAAGGTAACAGATTCACTTATACGAGTTAAACTAATTTATGTTCGGTAAATCATGTAAGAATCTGCTGGTCAGGGGAGTTAACTGGATTGGTGATGCTGTTATGACTCTTCCTGCGATAAGGGCTTTAAGAAGAGAACTGCCAGAGACAAAGATATCTTTATTGGTAAAACCATGGGTCTCTGCAATCTTTGAAAATAATCCCAATATAGATGAGATAATTTCTTATAATGAAAGACATAACGGAATATTAGGAAAGATAAGACTTTCAAGGATGTTGAATAAAAAAAATTTTTCCTGTGCCATCCTTTTTCAGAATGCATTTGATGCAGCATTCATCACATTTCTTGCAGGGATAAAAGAGAGGGCAGGTTATAAAAGGGATGGAAGGGGATTTCTTCTAACAGAAGCTGTTAAAGTACCTCAAGAAGATATCGAAAGACATCAAATCTATTATTATCTGAACCTTCTTAAAAATCTGGGGTTTAATGCAGAATATTCAGATCCATATATATATCTTTCACTGGATGAAAGACTATCTACAAGAGATAGGCTTAAAGAACTGAGGAGGCCGATTATTGGGATAAATCCTGGAGCAGAATATGGCTCAGCAAAAAGATGGTTACCCGAGAGATTTGCTGAAGTTGCAGGTTGGTTTATCAAAGATACAAATGGGAGTATTGTTATCTTCGGCAGTAGAAAAGAAGAAGATATAGCAGAAAAGGTCGAGAAATTAGTCATTAGTCATTGGTCATCAGTTGTTGTCAGAAAGAATGGAATAATAAATGATTCAATGACCGATGACTTATTGACCAGTGACCATTTGCTGAATCTGGCTGGAAAGACATCACTCAGGGAACTTATCTCTCTAATTTCAGAATGTGATGTATTCGTCACAAATGATTCAGGTCCACTGCATATTTCTTATGCTGTTGGCACTCCTTTGGTAGCAATATTCGGTTCTACAGACCCTGATTTAACAGGTCCACCAGCGGATATAGTTGCTAATTTAGTAATAAACCATAAGTTTTCATGTAGTCCCTGTTTCGAGCGCACCTGCAGGAATAATGATTTAAGGTGTATGTATGCGATAACATCAGATGATGTATATTATGGGGTAAAAAAGATACTGCCATACAATCCAGCAGTCTTCTTTGATAGAGATGGTACTTTGTGCAGGGATTCTGGTTACTTGAATAGATATGAGGACCTTTATATTTATCCAGAGGTTGTTAACCTGCATTTACTTAAAGAAAAAGGCTTTAAACTTATCGGTCTAACCAATCAATCAGGTATAGCAAGAGGAATTATCAAAGAAGAATTTGTAAAAGATATAAACAGGATCTTCATAGAGAGATATAAATTTGATGATTTTTACTATTGCCCTCATCACCCTGATGAGCATTGTTCATGCAGAAAACCTGAATTGGGTATGGCTTTCAGGGCAAGAGCAGAACACAGAATTGATTTTAAAAAATCTTATGTTGTTGGTGATAAAGAATCAGACATGTTACTTGCAAAGGCAATGGGTGCAAAAGGGATATTTGTAAAAACAGGTCATGATAAAGAGTCAAATACTGCAGATTATGAGGCAAGAGATTTGAAAGAGGCATTGGATTTAATCATCAAACACAGTTAATACCATCTATCAAGAAAGGTAAAGGGTGTGTTAGTGAAAGATAACCAACTTTTAATAGACCCGAAAAAGATCCTCATTGTTAAGCCAAGCTCTCTTGGAGATATTGTGCATAGTCTTCCTTTCCTGAATGCACTGAAGGATAGATATCCAGAGGCAGAAATTCACTGGGTCGTTGCAAAAGGTCTTGAGGATTTGCTCACAGGTCATCCGATGGTCAAAAAGGTCTGGATTATCAACAAAGATATATGGAAAAGATTATCTCAGATTACAGACTCAATTCGGGAGATTCGTGTCTTATTCAGAGAACTCAGGGGTGAAAGATATGACATTGTGATAGACCTCCAGGGTCTTTTAAGAAGTGGTATTATTTCAAGGGCCACCGGTTCTCCTGTCAGAATTGGTTTTAAAGAAGCAAGAGAAGGAAGCAGGTTTTTCTATACCTTCAAGGTGTCAGGTGGTAAGAATATTCATGCAGTTGAAAGGTATCTTAAGATTGCTGATTTTCTCGGGTGTGATACAACAGAGATATGTTTTCCATTTCCACTATATTTTAACTCCGCAGTACGTAAAACGCAGTACGAAATTAACGAGGATTATGCTGTTATTACACCCGGTGCAAGATGGAAGACAAAGAGATGGCTCCCTGAAAGATTTGGTGAATTAGCATCTCTCCTTCCAATAAAGACAGTAATTATTGGAGGTAAAGGAGAGAAGAGCATTGCTAAGGAGGTTGTTAAATATTCAAAAGGAAGGTCTATCTCACTTGCTGGAATGACAGACATTAAAAACCTTATAGAAATAATAAGAGGGTCATGTTTTATGATAAGTAATGACTCTGGACCGATGCATATCGCCGCAGCACTCAATATTCCAGTCTTTGCTATCTTCGGTCCAACAGATCCAAAGAGGACAGGTCCTTATGGAAAAGGACATACCATTATTAGAGAAAATATTCCATGCTCACCATGTTTCAGGAGAAATTGTGATGATATGAGTTGTATGAAAAGCCTTTCTGTAGAGAAGGTTTATGAGATAATCAAAGAAAAATATATGGTAAATTTCCTCAAGTCAACAAGATGAAAGCTCCGCAATGTCTGGGTTTTATCTTAGAAAAATGCCTTCTATCAGTGGAAATGTTCAGTAATTATTTCTTTATTGACTAAAGAATTTATAAAGGAATTCTTTGCTGATTTTCCCAGATAAGTGTTAAAAGATGACATGCCTCTGGTATAACAGGTAAAGGAACTATCAGTCGACCTTAATAGTATTTCTGTTGAAAAGTTCTAAGGAATAATCAAAGTATGATAATGATAAAGTGAGATAGATAAAGGGTTCTGAACAAAGATTTGAAGCAATAAGTAAAGATACTTTAAAATCAAATATGCGAGAGTGGCGGAACTGGCAGACGCGCTGGACTTAGGATCCAGTGGGGAAACCCATAGGGGTTCAACTCCCCTCTCTCGCACCAGCAGAGAACTAAGAATATCTTTCCTTAAATGTCTTTCTTTCAATAGAGACATGAAGGTCTGTGCATACAATATTATCTGAAATCAGACTTGTCCAAAATAAGTTTTTAGAAAGACCCACATACCCTTTTTACACACCCCTACACCCCTCTTTTTAGAGGGGAAATGATAATG
>JBNAVX010000180.1:921-3320 GCA_049700155.1 Thermodesulfovibrionales bacterium | reverse complement strand
AAATTGCCCGATCAAGTCGGGCAATGACGGTTTATGTTTAATTATATGCTCTATATGGATAGAAGAAAGGTATGGGAGTTCCATTAATAAAAGGATGTGTCATGTGCACAAATAGTTTCCCATATGTGCAAGAATGATTTTTACGTAACATCTTTTTGCTTATTTAGATTTTTATAAGAACTTTTTTGCTTCCCTGATGCCTTTTTTAACTTTCTCTAAATTACAGTGGAGCTAAGGATTTTTAAAGTCTATCAGCAAATCTGGATGCTCATCTATCTTGACCAATGCTATCCAAAAAATCTAAATTCATAAAACAAACCTGTATAAGTTAGGGTATTTGGTTAAAGGTTCTTGCATTTTTAAATAAGGTTGCATTTATGACACACCCCTTTAATCCCCTCTTAATCCTTTCCCCTCTAAAAAGAGGGGTGTAGGGGTGTGTAAAAAAGAGTATGAAGTTTTTCTGACAACTTATTTGGACAGATATGTATCTTGACATATTCAGATAAATCTATTATTATTGATATTGAGAATCAATCTCAATAATATGGAAAAGAGGATCTTCAACAAATTTCTGAAGGATAAGGGATTACGTTTAACAAAGGTGCGTGAAGCAGTCTTACAGAGAACTTTTTCTTATCAAGGACATTTTAATCCTGAGTCTCTTTATCTCAAGATTAAAGAGACAGGCTTGAAGGTATCAAGGGCTTCTGTTTATAGGACATTAAATCTCCTTTGTGAATGTGGATTGGTAGAAAAGGTGAGAAAGACTGAAGAAGGAACTCTTTACGAATATATATATGGACATGAGCACCATGATCATATGCACTGCATCTCCTGTGGAGAGATAATAGAGTTTTATTCTGAAGACCTTGAAAGAATTCAAGAAGAATTATGTAAGGAGCTTCATTTTAAAGGAATAAGTCACAGTCTTGAGATAAGAGGTTATTGCAAAAAATGCCAGAAAAAAAAGATTTAAAAGACGAGGATTTAAACAAAAATTTGGTTCTACTTTCATCTCTTGGTGAAGGTGAGGTTGGAACTATCCACTCTATATTAGGAAGAACTGGGATGATTAACAGACTTGCAGCAATGGGGCTTGCACCCGGGGCAGAAGTAAAGGTTCTCAGAAATAGCTGGGGTCCTCTGATTGTGCTTACTGCCAATACCAGGGTAGCTATAGGGAGGGGACAGGCATCAAAGATATTGATAGCAAAGGATCAGGTGCTTTCAAAAAAGAGGAAAGATAGTCTATGAAAGATAAAAAAAGACTCCTTGTTGCTTTAGCAGGACAACCAAATGTAGGGAAATCTACAGTTTTTAATATCCTGACAGGTTTATCTCAGCATGTTGGTAACTGGCCAGGTAAGACAGTGGAAAAGAAGGAAGGTGTTCATGTTACAGATAATGTAGAGATGAAGTTAGTTGACCTTCCTGGTACATATATGCTAACAGCATTTTCCGAAGAAGAGAAAGTTGCAAGAGATTTTATTATAAATGAACGCCCTGATGTCATTGTACTTATAGCAAGCGCTGCCTCTCTTGAAAAAAATCTTTATCTTCTTTCTGAACTCCTTCTACTCGGACCTCCAGTCATATTAGGCATAAACATGATGGATGTAGCCGAGGGACAAGGAATACACATTGACACTGATATGCTCAGGGATTCACTTGGTATTCCTGTAATCCCAATGGTCGCAACGAAAAACGAGGGAATCAAGGAACTTGTATCAGAGATAATTTCCCTGACTAATGGCAGGATGCAATACACTCCTAAGATACCAAATGTCGCAGAAGACCATCAGGTTATTTTCAATAGACTGAAAGATATTGTTGGAAACTATATATCAGCTCCATATAGAACACAATGGGTTGTAACAAAACTGATGGAGGGAGATCCTGACATTTTTAAGATGATTGAAGGAATATTACCTCCTGATAAATGGAATGAGATAAAGAAGATTCTAATGGAGCACGAAGATTCTCTTCTTGCGATAGTTAAAGGAAAATATAAATGGATAAAGGAAGTAACAGGTTCGTCTGTTTCACATTTCAGGAAAGGGCAGATACTTCTTACAGATAGAATTGATCAGTTGCTTACACGTCCAATATTTGGGATACCCATTCTGCTGAGTATACTTGCCGTAGTCTTTTTTCTGACATATAAAATAGGGTCTCCTTTACAGGAATGGATCGAAGACATTATAAATTCATCTTTAAAATTAATATCTCCAATACTCATTAAGACCCCTGAGTGGTTTTCTGGTATGATTGTTGATGGCATTGTGGCAGGAGCAGGTACTGTTCTTACGTTCCTTCCAATACTTATTATTTTTTTTACCTTGATAGTTTTACTTGAGGATGTTGGATATATGGCGAGAGCTGCGTTTGTAATGGAC
>JBNAVX010000180.1:0-911 GCA_049700155.1 Thermodesulfovibrionales bacterium | reverse complement strand
GACAGATTTATGCATATAATCGGACTTCATGGAAAAAGCTTTTTGCCTTTGTTTCTTGGTTTTGGATGTAATGTTCCGGCTGTCCTTGGAGCAAGGATAGTTGAATCGAGAAAAGCGAGGCTCTTGACTATTTTACTCACTCCTTTTGTGCCTTGCACAGCCCGACTGGCTGTTTTGACGTTTGTTTCATCTGCTATTTTTAGAGAGCAGGCAACTTTATTTTCTTGGTCTATTGTTGCAATAAATATAGTTTCTCTTGGAATAATAGGGGTTATTGTAAGTAGATTTTTTTTAAAAGGTGAGCCTACACCATTTATTATGGAACTGCCTCTTTATCACAAGCCAAATCTCAAAACTATAGGGATTGCAGTATGGACGAGGATAATAGCTTTTGTAAAACGTGCTGGAACAGTCATACTTGTTTTTTCTGTATTACTATGGTTTATATCTAACTTTCCGGGGAAGACAATTGAGAATAGTATCCTTGGGTTTTTCGGCCATCTTATTGAGCCTCTTGGAAAACCAATGGGATTAGATTGGAAGATGGCAGTTGCCCTTCTTTCAAGTTTTATTGCTAAAGAGAATTCGATAGCAGCTCTCGGTGTCGTGTATGGAGTTGGGGAAGAGGGGTTGAGTAATGTTCTCCCATTAGCTATGAGTCATGCATCAGCCCTTTCATTTCTTGTTGTTTTAATGCTCTTTGTCCCGTGTGTAGCAACATTAGCTGTAATGAGACAGGAGATGGGAAGCTGGAAGTGGTTTATCTTCTCATTTGTCATTATAAGTATTGTTTCTTTTTTGAGTGGTATAGTAGCATATAATATTGCATTGTTTCTAAAAATATAATCTGTTTACAACTCTAACCCACTTAATTCATAAATTTATGAGTGAAGCTCCCCGACTAAAGTCTG
>JBNAVX010000179.1:0-3339 GCA_049700155.1 Thermodesulfovibrionales bacterium | reverse complement strand
ACGTATTGTCAAAAGTTTTTAAGTAAATTCTTTAAATATCCTTTATCTTCAAGGGATTGGTAACCTGCCTCCCTTTCAGTAAGGTCGTATTCTCAGTACCTACTTACCTTTCCGTCATTCCCCGATTTAATCGGGGAATCCAGTCTCTTTTTTCTGGATTGTCCGAACAAGTCGGACAATGACAATAGAAAATGAAATCCTTTTTTTGAAAACATAGATTAGTCTTATCTACTCATTGTGTTTTCATATTTTATTTCTTTTTTCATGAAACTTTTGACATTACCAGTTTATAGTAGTTTAACAAAAATAAATCTTAATTGAATATTGAATTTTAAGAGTTTACATCAGATATCCAAATCTTCTAAAATTTTATATGGATAAAAATGAAGAGCTTTTAGAAGTAGTTGCCACTCCAATTCGTTTGAGACCGAACTCGTTTATACTTATATTTGTTTTTTTGAAGGCAATATATTTTTAAATACTGATGAGATTGAAGATATAAGATTCTGGAGTCTCAGGGAGATAGACAATAATTTAGGAAAAGGCATCTTTAGTGATAATTTTGAACAAGAGTTCTCAAACTACATAATGTTTATGCGGTCCGAGAAAGATGCATTAGGATAAATATAAGCTATGAAGATTGAACATTACTCATTTGGAACAATCACAATTGATGGTAAGACATATACATCCGACGTTATAATCTATCCTGAAAAGGTTGATTCTTCATGGTGGAGAAAACAGGGGCATTCTCTTTGCATTGCTGACCTTAAAGATGTAATACCTGAAAACCCTGAAATCCTTATTATAGGAACAGGTTACTCAGGTGCGATGGTCGTCCCTGAAGAAACCCTGTCACATATCAGATCGAAGGGTATTGATGTACATATTGCCCGCACTTCTAAGGCTGTCGAGCTTTTCAATAGATGCCAGAAGGATAAAAAGGTAATCGCTGTCTTACATCTGACCTGCTAAGCCACTTAATTCATAAATTTATGAGTAACTGGCAGATACAGTATTCTCGCTCATTCTCGGCTCGATTAAGATCGAGCCTCCGAGGTAAATTCTTTCTTCGAAAGAATTTAAATCCGCTCAAAAACTGCATCTGCCAAGAATTTTATGAATAATATAGGCTAAAGACCTCTTACCCTTTTTTGAGATAAGATCTGCCCTTCTTAATGGCTCAGGAATTCTATAATTTTTTGAACAGTTAAGTGTGATTTCAATAGAATTTTTAAGGTCAGTCATATGTCCTGGTGAGACAAAAAGAGGTTTAACGCTTTCCCTTGTCCTTAAGACCGCACCAACAATCTTACCTTTATATTTAAGAAAAGACCAACTTCCTTTTTGATATCCTGGTTCCTGGTAATCACCTATCAGCCGTGACTTTGCACACCCTATAGTAGGTATGCCAAGGAGAATGCCAATATGTGTGGCTATACCCATACCTTCTGGATGGGCGATCCCCTGTCCATCAAATAGTATCATATCAGGCTTTTTCTTTAATTTACTTATTGCATTTATTATTGCTTCTCCTTCTCTGAAAGACAGGAAAGAAGGTATATATGGGAACAAGACCTTAGTAATAGAAGTTGTCTCTTCTATAAAAGTTAAATCTGGATATCTATAAAGGCAAGCGACACCGATTGCTATATTCCTGAAGAATGCAGCATCTACACCTGCAACATACTCAGGTTCCTTTTTTAAAGGGAAAATCCTTATCTTTTTTCTGAGAATTTTCTGGATAATCTTTGCGCTTTCTATATCTTTTGGCCAATCCATAGGTAAAAATAATATAAAATATGTTAAAATTTTTTATGGATATACATCAGTTAAAAGTATTTACATCGGTCTTCAAGAATAAAAGCTTTTCAAAGGCTTCAGAAGAACTTAATCTAACCCAGCCAACTGTAAGCGACCACATAAAGACACTTGAGGAAGAACTTGATTGCAGGCTATTTGATAGACTTGGAAGGATGATAATACCAACAAAAGAGGCTGAGGCTTTATATACCCATGCACTGGAAATAATAGAAAAGGCTAATGTGACTAAAGATATTATTGGAAGATTTAAAAAGGAACTCACAGGTGAATTAGTTATTGGAGCCAGTACTATACCAGGCACATACCTTATGCCTTCATTAATTGCAACCTTTAATAGAAAACATCCATCTGTTTCTTTCCAGATATTCATATCTGATTCAAAGGATATTGGTGAAAAGGTTTTAAAACACAAACTTCTCCTTGGAGTCGTTGGCACAAGATTCACTAATGGAGACTTGAACTATCTTCCTTTCATAGAAGATGATTTAATAGTCGTCTCATCTCCTCTTCTGATCAAGCAGGATAGCATAAAATTAAAGGATTTAATAGAATTCCCGATGATTCTCAGGGAAGAAGGTTCAGGTACAAGAAGAGAGCTTGAAAAAATCTTAGAGACAAAAGGGGTTACACTGGAAGATATCAAAACCGCTGGTGTGTTTGGTTCAACAGATGCAGTGAAGCAGGCTGTTAAAGCAGGACTTGGATTTTCAATACTCTCAAAATTATCAGTAGTTGATGAGCTCAAATACAAGATACTTAAAGAGATAAAAATCACAGATGTTCAGATGAAGAGGCGATTTTATATAGTTACTCATAAAAAAAGGACACTTCCTTTTCTATATAGCAACTTCTTAGAACATCTTAAAGTAGAGGCTAAAAAGATATAAGTGTTTCCTTCTGATATATCTTTTCAGAAAGAAAACAGTGTTTCCAAAATATACATTTGTTTCTTTGGTAAACATCTGAATCTATATTCTTCATATGCAGTTTCAAGATTCTATAAGGATTTTTTATCAAAATATCTCCTTATGTAATAATTCAAAGTAATTTTAAATTTTTAATCATAGATTTATTCTATTCTAATTATTGATAATATCAATATTTTTTACCATCCCCTTACAAACTTAAAATTTTTATTAATAAGTTGGTATATTAGATAGATAAATTCTATTTATCTTATTTAATAATTCTATATTATGGTATATTATTTGCTTATAAATAAGTTGATTATACACCTATGTTTAATCGCAAAAGACATTTAACATACATCTTCTGTATTCTCATCGGGGAAAATAGTATTAAATGCATTTATCTGAAGATAAATGCTCCAGCCTCAGGAAGGTTTATAAAACTTCAAAAATAAAAGAAAAGGAGGTGGTGAAAAGGGCTTAAACCTGTTTCTTGCAGGTAAAAAAGGACAAAATCTATTCTGATTTAGTGATTTTCTTTTTATCTTTTAAGAAAGGAGGTAAGTAAATGGCTATAACGCGAAGAGAATTTTTACAGTACTCTGCT
>JBNAVX010000178.1:0-3339 GCA_049700155.1 Thermodesulfovibrionales bacterium | reverse complement strand
TGAAAAAAGCCTTACAAAGGTGGAGGCATGAAAAGTAGCCTGTCCCCTTTTAGTTTCCAAATCAATGGCTCCAGCAGAACAACCTCAGTATTACCACATCGCCCGAGCAGGCTTTTATAAATGATTATCTTCTGGTTGCTGCAGAGAGACTTCCCTCTCCAACTGCGAGGACCCCGGGTCAGAGAAGGCTTACTGCTGAAAGGGCTGCCACTGCCCTTGCCTACAGACAGCTTGCAGAGATCCTTGAGGTAGTTGCAGTTGTGGGAGATACCCTCGTCAGGGATGCAGAGCTCCAGTATGATGTGGTAAGGACAGCAGTGGCGGGTTTTGTAAAGGGTGCTCAGATTGTTTACAAGGAATGGAATCCTCAGGAGGAGGTTGCCCTCGTAATAGTAAAGGTGGGCATGTCAGGACCAAAGGGCTTTGGTGGATTAATGTATGAAAAGATAATGGGTGACCCCAATATAAAGAAAGATATCCTCAAGCCTGAGCCTTCCTTTAAGACAAAGCCTGTTCCTCTTGAGGAAAATTATGATGGTTCATAATTGATGCAACAGAGGTGAATTTCAGGCCAGCCCTTATAAACAGGATATTCACTCCAAAGGGTGAAGTCCTTTATGACCCATCAAAGGTGAGCCAGAAGGTCCTTGTGGAGCAGGGCTGTGGTGAATATACAAACAGCATAGATAAGGCAAAGGCTGCCCTTGAAAAAAGAGGTGTGAAGAATCCCCTTGTGGTGAAGGCCTCGGGCACAGTGAGCCCATCAGACCTTCAGGTATCAGATGAAGATGCAGTGAGGATATACTCTGCAAATCAGAAGTCCAATTTCTTTGCCTCAGCAAAGGTAGCCTTTGTGCTGAGATAGAGACATCGTGGCGAAAGTAACAGTTGGGGTTGAGGTTGAGTAATAAGGATAAATCAAAGGCACTGAAGCTCAACCTCAACCCTTCCTTATTCTTTCTTCTGACAGTTGTAACAGTCTTACTATTTTTAACAGCCTCTGCTTATTCCCTTGAGAGAAAAATAACCAGGTCTCACGAGAAGAAGATGGAGAAGATAGCCTCAATTCTGGCAGAGGAGATTTCTAACAGAAAGATAAGGACGGTTGTTCTTAAAGATTTTGTTGATCTCAAGGCTAAGACAGGGACCTTTGAGAGGGCTCTTACAGAGAGATTCAGAAAAGCACTCATAAAGGTCAGGAAAGGAAGGTTTAAGATATTTACAAAAGATGGGGAGGTTATTATAAGGGGAACAGTAATACCCTATGTTGAAAAGGAAAGGTTTGACCTGAAGATAGAACTGATTAAACCATCTGCTCCTGGAGAAGAGAGCGGGGATGTAATTTTTACATATACAGGGATTTTTAATTAGTCCATCTGGCAAATTGTTTGGAGTTTTTTGAAATAATTACAGTGGTGGATATTTTGCGGGAGATTAACCAGATTGCAGGTGAAAAGGAAAAGAGCAAGGAGGTCTTAATAAGTCTTGATGCCCCGGCGCCGACTGACGGTATGATGATCATCTCCTATCTTGTGGAGGGTGCTGGCTGGAGCCCTGTTTATGATGTGAGGGTTGATTCAAATATCCCCACTTTATCCATTGATTATATTGCCAGCATAAGGCAGTCTACAGGTGAGGACTGGAAGGGTATTTCATTGACCCTCACAACTCAGAAACCTGTTACCACAGGAAAGATACCCGAGCTCAATCCATGGTATCTTGACATATACAGTCCTCCGCCCTTCGTCTACAAAGGAGCGATGCTGAGAGAAAAGTCTGTTATTCCAGAGGAGCTTCCTCCTGAGGAAGAAGAGCAGACATATGAGCTTCCAGAGGCAATCACTGAATTGACCTCGGTGAGCTTTTCCATACCTTACAGGGTTGATATACCATCAGATGGCGAACCTCACAGAATAGTCATTGCAACGAGCAGGGCTGATGCTGAGATAAAGTACTACTCGGTCCCAAAGCTTCTGAGGTCAGCCATCGCAACTGTCTCATCAAAAAATCCCTTTTCCTTTCCCATGCTATCAGGAGAGGTGAATCTCTTTCTTGATGGAAGATATGTAAATTCTTCTTTCCTTGAGAAGCCGGTGGTTCCTGAGGACAAAATATTGCTTTCCCCTGGTATTGATGAGGGCATTAAGATAGAAAGGAAACTTGACAGGAAATTCACAGAGTATTCAAGAACATTTACAAAGAGCACAGTGGTTAATTATGAATATTCCATAGTCATTACCAATGGCAAAGGCAGGGATATAAACATAGAGGTCAAGGACCACGCTCCTGTTTCAAGAAATGAGAAGATAAAGGTTGAATTAAAAGAACCCCTGAGGACTGATGCTGAGATATCAGAGGATGGTATTATACTCTGGAGATTAAAACTTAATAAGGGGGAGACGAAAAGGCTTTCCATAAAGTTCGCGGTAGAATATCCAAGAGATTTAAGGATAACCGGTTTTGAATAGGTACATCCCGGATAATAAAAAAACAGAAACTTCAGCAGATTTAATATCTTCGGGATTTTTACTTGACAGAAGGTGCAGTTTGTGCTACTCTCTTAGTAGAACAAAAAATTATACAAGGAGGTTTATGCTATGAAAAAGGCAAGTCTGATTTTACTGGCAACCCTTGTGCTTTGTTCTTCTCTTTATGCAGGTGATTTCTCGCAGACAATTGAGGGTGTAGTAGCAGCACCTGTGGTATGTGGTGAAAACACCGTTGTCCCGATTACAATAGCGGGCAATTATTCTCCCTGTCCCGGTGGAGTTTACTGTGAGCACTACAGGTGTGGTGAGCCCTTCTGCTGTCCATGGGGTTATTTTTATTCCAACCCATGCACCTGTCAGTGCTACAGGTCAAGTTATGATGCAGGAAGCGACTGCAATACCTATTTCAGGTGCAATTAAAAATTCTGAGCCCTGTTGTATTAGAATGAATGTTAAAGTCATCTCTGACTTAAAGTAAGAAGGAGGATAAGAATGAAAAGGATTTTGTGCGCGGCAGGTATACTGATGATACTTTTTGTTTCAGGAAGTCTTTATGGAGGTTCAAGTTATTATTACGACACTTGTCCTGGCTGTGGTGGTAGCGAAAAGCATACCTATACTATCCCTACCCCAAGCCCATCCTTTGAGGGTTCACAGAGAAACTGCCATACAGAAGAATATGTCTGCGGACAGACCTGTTTTGATGGCAGTTATGATGGTGACAGAGGCCGTCAGGGGATGGGGTACTGTATAGATAAGATATGCACAAGGACTGTCTGTGAATGAGATGAGGAATGTAAAGGCTGTTCTCTGTTTTTTAATTGTTTTGCATTTACTGTCACCTGTCCTT
>JBNAVX010000177.1:0-3355 GCA_049700155.1 Thermodesulfovibrionales bacterium | reverse complement strand
TGGAGGTAGCCAGCGTGAAGAGAGGCTTGATGTTTTAGAAAGAAGAATGGTTGAAACGGGTATGTCTATTGAAAACCTGCAGTGGTATCTTGATTTACGAAGATTCGGGACAGCTCCTCATGCAGGGTTTGGTATGGGATTTGAAAGATTTTTACAATATATAACAGGTATGGTAAATATCCGTGATGTAATTCCATGCCCGAGAGCGCCCAAAACAATTGGTGTTTGAAATTAAAACAATACTCCCTGCCCGGTTATTTCTTTCCTCTCAACGTCTTCAAATATTCTTATCTTTCCATATTCTCCATCAAACCCTGGAGATATGTAAATATTTCCGTTGCGGACCCTCGATATTGCCTCTGTAAGTCTGGCTGAACTCACTTTTTCAATATCAGAAGGAGATGATTCCAAAAGAATCCTAAATTCATTACCAAGATTACTTAAAAGTCTGAGATATTCTGTTTCAACACTCTTAGTATTTACACCAACCCCCATTGTCTCAGCAATGATTTCAGGTAGTGGTATAAGTGAATAGAAAGATGGGGCACCTTCTAATTTATAACCATCTGGTCTATCAGCAAGCTTTTCAACCCTGTGCATAACACCTATTGTCACTCTTCTTCCGCATACAGGACATAAGTAATTATTCTTCATAGTCTCTTTTGGTGATAGACTAATACCACATGCTCTATGACCATCATAATGATACTTTCCTTCTTCAGGGAAAAATTCAATAGTGCCGATAAAACCTTTTTTTGTCTTTATAGCATTAGTAATGAAATCATAAGAGATTTCGGTATCAAATATATTCGCTTCACGTCCAATTTTTGAGGGAGAATGAGCATCTGAATTTGATATCAGTGTTATTCGATCAAGATTTGAAATTCTCCAATTCATGGGAGGGTCTGAGGATAGACCTGTTTCCAAAGAATAAATATGAGATGTCAATTCATCAAAACACTCCTCTAATGAATCGAAACCGGATTCTGAACCAAATATTGAAAAGTGTGGTGTCCAGGCATGTGCAGGAATGACTAAAGAATTAGGAGATAAATCAAGTACTATCTTTAAAAGATTTTTAGCATCAAGTCCGATTATCGGTCTTCCATCTGATGAAAGATTTCCAATTCTCGATAAATATGTGTTGATCTTTATAACTGAGGAAAAATCTGGAGAAAGTATGATATTGTGGAACTTTCTTGTCTTGCCTTTTTTTGAATATATACTGCTTATCTCAGCAGTAAGCATAAAATAGACATCTGACCTACAGGATAAAGGAATAGATTCGTCTTTTAAGTCATCTTTTAATTTGAATAAATTATTCCCTAATGGTTCAAGTTTATCTTTTAATTCATTGAACCAATTTGGGTGGGTAAAATCCCCTGTTCCAATAACGCTTATTCCCTTAAGTTGTGCCCATTTCCAGAGGCTTTCAAGAGACATGTTAGAGCTTGTTGCACGAGAATACTTTGAATGGATATGTAGGTCTGCAAAAAACCGCATGGGATTTTATACAATAACCAATAATCAAATTACAATAACGAAAATAAAAGCTTAATAAAATAAAGTTGTATTATTTGTGATTAACAAGAGCTGACAATCTCACTTTATAAAAGATAGATTGCTTCTTTGGTCTTATTGACCTCTTCACAATGACACGTTTTTTTAATACACTTGTATTACTTTGGTTATTTGATTATAAGTTTTTTTGTTTTCTTTTTTGCCACAGAATATAGATTGCAATAAGAACTAAACAACCTGCGAGGATATAGATTCCCCATTGTCTGCTAACTCTTATGACTGCTTCTCTATTATTTCCAACAAAATAGCCTATATAAGCGAGAATAAATACCCATATGCCAGCTCCTATAGAGGTGTATAGGCTGAATTTTTTTAAATCCATCTTAGCAAGTCCCGCAGGAAAAGAAATATAGTGCCTGACACCTAAAACGAGCCTTCCAATGAAAGTGCTTATATTTCCATGATTTTGAAAAAAAATCTCTCCTTTTATTAAATGCTTTTTTGATATTCCAAGATATTTTCCATATTTGTATAAAAAAGGTCGTCCAAAATAGATTGCGATAGAATAGTTGAAGAGAGCTCCCAATAAACTCCCGAGAGTCCCCGACATAATTACTCCAAACCAGCTCATCTGTTTCTGAGAAATTAGATAACCAGCAGGTGGTATTACAAGTTCAGATGGAAGGGGTATAAAAGTACTCTCTATGAACATAAGTATGACTATACCTGGATATCCCATTGAGGCAATTGTGTTTATAAGCCAGTCTAAAAAATTTTGTAATTCTTGCATAAAACCTTATACCCCAATTTTATATTATTTAGACCAATCAGTGCGATATTTATTCAAAAAAGATTATTTGACCATGTTACTGCAAAGTAAAAAAGATATGAAGGTTAATGATAGACAACGGATAATAAATTAAAGTTGTCTTAATAAGAAAAAATATCAGTCGGGGCGAGCAGATTTGAACTGCCGACCACTCGCACCCCAAGCGAGTGCGCTACCAGGCTGCGCCACGCCCCGATTCCTATTTAAGCTGATTAAGGATTTCTTTAAGCCTTTTTTTGACGAGTTTAATGACCTTTGAAGGATTTCTATTATTAGATATCTTAATTTCTGCATTAGAATCTATTGAGTGCATATGTATAGTACTCAGTCTTTTTTTTACTCCTTCTATTGTATAACGTTCATTGTATAAAAGATTCTTGATTTGTAGGAGCAACTCTACATCTTTTTTTATATAAACTCTCTGTCCTGATCTACTTTTTCTGGGTTTAAGAAAAGGAAATTCCGTTTCCCAGTATCTTAGAACATAAGGTTCTACTCCGACAATTTTACTTACTTCACCTATTTTATAAAAGAGTTTATCAGGAAGAGGTTTCTCAGGTCTAAATGCTTCTGAAACAGATCTATGCATTTTAAAAATTGCCTTTTTCTATCGCAGACTTAAGTTGATTACTTGCCCTGAACGTGACAGTTTTTCTTGCTGTAATTTCAAGGTCTTCTCCTGTTTTAGGGTTTCTTCCTTTCCTTGCTGTTTTTTTTCTGACATTGAATGTCCCAAAACTGGATATTTTGACAGACTCGCCTTCTAAAAAAGCCTGTTTTATGGTGTCAAAAAGTATCTCGATTAACTCTTGAGCTTCTTTTTTTGATAGTCCTATCTTTTCAAATATAGCATCCACCAAATCTGCCTTAGTCATGTATATCCCCCTAATTTTTTCTAATTATATTAAGGAGATTTAGACTTGTCAAGAAGAATTTAGTTTAATGTTACGGAAATATCAATGTACTATTGGTAAAAATCATAATTGGACACTTAATTCATTTAAT
>JBNAVX010000176.1:0-3394 GCA_049700155.1 Thermodesulfovibrionales bacterium | reverse complement strand
GCGGGCAGAAATTGTTTTTGGATTTCAAAAATCCGTATAAAATCGTCGCAAATGCTGAGCCCTCGCTTCGCTCGGGCGAGGCAATACTTTCTCAAAACTCCGAAATTGTAAATTGGCGGAGGGGGTGAGATTCGAACTCACGGTAGGTTACCCTACAACGATTTTCAAGACCGTCGCCTTCAACCACTCGGCCACCCCTCCTTAAAACCAGTAAACAGGTTTAGTAAAAGTTATTTATAAAACCATGAATTATTATAACAGAAGGTTATTTGACTTTTTACATTTAGTTCCTTTAAAGTTTTTAAAAATACTGATTAATTGAGGTGAATATGAAAAACACAGCTCTTCAGTTGATTCTTCAGGCAGGATATGTTGTTAAAGGAGTATTATTGATACTTCTCTTTTTCTCGGTCGTTTCCTGGGCAATAATATTCTACAAACATCGTTATTTTTCTAAGGCAAATAAAGAGAATGAGCAATTCATGAGGGCATATAGGTCAGCAAGAGACCCCAAGGGGCTTTATCAGGCAACAAGGACTTTTATTATCAGTCCTATAGCAAATATCTTCAGGTCTGTTTATGCAGATGAAGGAAATAGGGATAGAAGTGAGACTAAAAGACTTCTCAGGAGATATGAGGCACTTGAGACAGCAAAACTCGAGAAATATCTAAGTTTCCTTGCAACAACAGGCTCTACAACTCCTTTTATAGGACTCTTTGGAACTGTATGGGGAATAATGAACTCTTTCAGAAATATAGGAGCTACTGGTGCTGCATCCCTTGCTGTAGTAGCTCCTGGTATAGCAGAGTCATTGATTGCTACCGCTGCTGGACTTGCTGCAGCTATACCCGCAGTAATTGCATATAACTATTATCTCAGTATGGCTCGTAGGATGATAGTGGAGATAGAGGATTTTTCAGAGGAGTTACTCGACTTTTTTACGAAAGAAAACTCATGAGATCAAACAGGCATAGAGAAGTCCTTTCAGAGATAAATGTTACTCCATTTGTAGACGTAATGCTTGTATTACTTGTGATATTTATGGTAACAGCTCCACTTCTTCAACAGGGCATTGATGTAAATCTTCCAAAGGCAAAGGGAAAAGATCTGCCTTCAGAAGAAAGAATAACCTTAGTAATAAAAAAAGAAGGCAGGATTTACATGAATGAAACCCCTGTATCTCTCAAAGAGATGAGAGACAAACTTGAGGCAATCAGTAAACTGAATCCAAATGTCTATCTGAAGGCTGATAGAGGAGTACCTTATGGCTATGTTGTCGAAGTCATTGGTGAGATAAAAGACTCTGGTATTGAGAAACTTGGAATAGTAACAGAGCCTAAGATAAGTATAAAATGAGGGAGCCGAGTCTCGAGAAGACAACTATACTTTCTTTAGTCCTCCATTTAACAGTCTTATTAATATCCTTTTTGGTTTTAAAGCAATCCAGTCAGTTTATTATGTCATCTACCTACACAGTAAACCTTGTGACCTCAGAAGTATTTAAAGGGATTGAAAAAGAAGAGGGTAAGATTAGTTCGGAAACACTGAAAGATACTTATATGAAAGATGAGGTTCCAAAGGAAGAGACAAAAAAGAAGGTTAAAAAAGAAGAACTCATTGAGGAAAAGATATCTGCTATTGAAGCCAAGAAACGAGTTGAGCAGATAGTAAGATTACGATCTGAGATATCACTTGGTAAAGATTCGAATAAGAAAAGTGCTGGTGATATATCTTCTCTTACTAATGGCAAAGGGGGTATCTTTGATGACTATTATAAAAAAATTAGGAACCATATCTGGCAACATTGGATATATCCTGAAACAGGACAGAAAGACCTCGAAGCAATTATATCCATTGTTATTATGAGAGATGGCACAATCTCAATACAGAAGATAGAAAAGAGTTCAGGTAATCCATTATTTGATAAATCAGCTATCAAGGCACTGACAAAGGCAAATCCTCTTCCACCCCCACCATATGAGATGGAGGTTGGAGTTAAATTCTATCTATGAATATAAAATTCAGAATTCAAAATTCAAAATTCATAATTATACTCTTATTTTTTTTATTTTTCACTTATTACTTTTCACTCTTTACTTGTTTTGCCAAGGTTTATATTGATATCTCTTCACCATCTATGAAAAAGCTTCCTATTGCCATATATGAGTTCAATGGTACTTCAGGGAAAGAAATATCACAAATCATAAGAGATGACCTTGAATTTACAGGGCTCTTCTTATATATAGATAAAGATGCTTATGTGGAGAGTATATCTCAGCCTTTTAATCCCAAGAACTGGACTCCTCTTGGAGTAGAAGTGGTTGTTAAAGGATATGTCAAAGAAGCTGCTGAAATAACCCTCACTTTATCACTTTATGATGTATTTGAGGAAAAAGAGATACTTAAAAAGGAATATAGGGCAGGGAAAGAACTTATAAGGACTCTTTCTCACACAGCAGCAAATGATATATATAAAGCCCTTACTGGAGAAGAAGGAATCTTTAGAACAAGGATCGCTTTTGTTGGAGAGGAAAGGGGAAAGAAGGACATTTATATTATGGATTGGGATGGTCATAGAATAACAAAGATTGGACTGAAAGAGGATATCATAGTCTCTCCACGTTGGTCAAGAAATGGAACAAAATTTATTTATTCCTCTGAAAAGAATAGACAATGGGGAATATATTTGTTAGACTTTTTAAAGAAGATGGAAAAAAAGATTTTTACATCTAAAGGCACAAATTTGGCAGGAGATTTTTTATCAGGTGATAAAGAATTAATCTTTTCCTCCTCAAAAGATGGTAATTTTGAATTGTACATAATGAGTTTAGATGGTAGTAATATAAAAAGACTTACCTCTTCACACAGTATAGAGGTTTCGCCTGCTATTTCTCCGGATAATGAGCACATTGCCTTTGTTTCTGACAGAGGAGGGACACCTCAGATATATATTATGAGAAAAGATGGTTCAAATATAAGGAGAATTACTTTTGAGGGTTCTTATAATACTTCTCCGAACTGGTCTCCAAAAGGCGACAAGATTGCATTTACAGGAAGAATAGGGTTAAATCAGATTTTCACGATAAATCTGGATAGCACAGGACTCACACAGCTTACCACACATGGAAATAATGAAGAACCTTCTTTTTCTCCAGATGGCAGATATATAACATTTTCTTCAGACAGGGATGGTGTAAAGGGTATATATATTATGAGAGCAAATGGAGAGGCACAAAGAAGAATAACCCCTAAGAATCTGAAAGCTTTTTCACCAAGATGGTCACCAAATTAGACATCATAAGAAAGTGGTGAAATGATAAAATAATAAAACTGAAAAACTTTGGTAATGTCAAAAGTTTCATGAAAAAAGAAATAAAATATGAAAACACAATG
>JBNAVX010000175.1:0-3394 GCA_049700155.1 Thermodesulfovibrionales bacterium | reverse complement strand
AAAATCAGATGGGAAGGAAGTCAGATATTTCTTCAGACAATAAGTGAACCTTTTTTTAAATGGTGTCTAATATTAGGTGCCTACACAGCTATTCAGATTTCAGCCTTATCCTTAAATATTAAAGCATTAACTGGAAAAATTTTGGGAAGTATATTTGTTATTTCTTTAACTTTTACAGCTATAAGGCTTTCAGAAAGATTACTCCATCTATATTTGAACAGATTAAAAGCATTACCTTTAGTTCCAACAACTTTAATAGTCAATGTAACGCGGATTACTTTTGTTGTTATAGGTATATTGATACTGCTAAATATCTGGGGAACACCAACTACTCCTTTTGTTTTGATATTAACTATAGTGGTATTAGTTATGCTCCTTGCATCTCGCGATGAAATACTTAATATTTTCTCGGGATTTGAGTTAGCACGTGGTAAATTAGTAAAGATAAGTGATTATGTCAAACTTGAATCAGGTGAGGAAGGTTACGTGACTGATATAACATGGAGAAATATTCAGATTAAAGCTCCTGATGAGAGTTTTATTCTTGTGCCTAATAGCAAGCTTACTAAAACAATAGTTACCACTTACAGAAAACCACTAAAAAAGCAAAAGAACCTTTCCGTTTTTATACACGACTCTATCTAAAAGAACTGACAGGTCTTAAGGCAAAAAATCTTTCTGAACTTGTTAATATATTAGAGGATGTACCTGAATCAGTAATATACTATCATACCCACCATTTTGTAGAAGAATATCATTATCTTAGCCCTCAACCAGCAAATGACTTTGCCTTATGGGTTGGTGATGCTCTTGGTGATGAAATTCTCGCAGAGAAATTAGCCAATATAGATACATTTGAATTTTCTAATATCGGAGAATTAAGAGAGAGGATTATAGCTGTTATCAATGAAGATCTGTCAATAAGAGGCAATGGAAGAACAGCCCCCGAAGGAAGTGAATTTTATTTTATTAAATCAATAAGTGTGATTTTGCCAACACCCTATGTTGCCCATGACTTAAGAGAATTTATTGAGGTTTTACGCGAGGTAAGTATTAATTCTCTTTATTTTCACATCTTTGAATCAAGGCTGAGACTTCAACGGGGAGTTAACGATTTTTCCATATGGCTTCAGGATTGCCTCGATGAAAAGGATTTAGCTGATAAAATTGCTGTCTTAGACCCTTATAACTATACCATTGAAGGTTTAAGGACCGTAATAATTCAACTTATTGAAGAACGCATTAGATAGGATACTTATTTGGAGAGAGAAATCTATTATCATTCAAGAGCAAAAATATATGATTACGTGCCTGTAGTCGGAAGAAGCATTATTGAAGAACTCATGGCACTTGCAGGAAGATTATCAGGGAACGTTATTTTGAATATAAATTCAACATTTACAGGTGGAGGTGTTGCTGAGATACTTATGCGTATGGTGCCTTTGCTGAACCAACTTGGTGTTGATGCACGATGGACAACTATTAGCGGTAATGAGGAATTTTTTAGTGTGACAAAAAAGTTTCACAATGCACTCCATGGAAGAAAAGAAGATATTTCATCTGAGGATATTTCTCTTTTTTAGAAGTGAGTAGAAAAAATATTGAGGAATTAAATTATGAGGGAGATATTTTTTTTATTCACGACCCTCAACCCATAGCCTTGATAGCAAAAAAGGAAGAATTGGGAGGAAAATGGATATGGAGATGCCATATTGATATTTCGAATCCGGATAAAAGGATCTGGGAATTTTTAAGAGATTTTGTAAAAGGGTATGATGCTGCTGTTTTCTCTGCTCCAAACTTTACGCAGCAATTGCCTATAAGGCAGTTTATGATTTCGCCGTCTATAGACCCACTAAGTGATAAAAATAAGGAACTTTCGCAAGACATTATTGATTCAGTATTAAATAAATATGGATTAAATAAAGACAAGCCAATTATTGCTCAGATTTCTCGGTTTGATTATTTAAAGGATCCCATTGGTGTGATACAGGTTTTTGAAATGGTAAGAAAGAGCATGGACTGCCAGCTTGTTCTGGCAGGTGGTACTGCAAAAGATGACCCAGAATCTGAAAAAGTGTTAGAAGAGGTGAAGAATCGGGCGTCTGATAATCCTGATATACATATATTACTTATCCCACCAAATAGTGACATAGATATTAATGCCTTGCAGAGAGCAGCAACTATAATTTTACAAAAGTCAATAAAAGAAGGTTTTGGGCTAACTGTTACTGAAGCCCTTTGGAAGGGTAAACCTGTAGTGGCTTCTGCTGTAGGAGGAATCCAGCTTCAGGTAAAGAATAATTTTACTGGTTTACTCTGTCACAGCATAGATGGGGCTGCATATGCTATAAAGCGACTTCTTAGTAATCCGGATTATGCTTCCTGGCTCGGTAGAAATGCACGGGAGCATGTGAGGCAAAACTTTTTAATAACCCGACATCTAAAAGATTATCTGCTTTTATTTATTTCCCTATGCTATCATTCAGAAGTAATTTATTTATGATTAATTATATATAGATTAAAAAACCTCTTTTCTCAAAGGATATTTGTCTGTGAAGATAACAATCAGACTTATAGTTTCTCTGATTCTTGTAATAGCTGTAGTAGCAATTGTTTTTTCATTTTATCAGGTCAGGAGCGAAAAGGAACGTCTAACAGATGAGTTAGAGAGAAGGGTTATCATTCTGGCAGAAACTCTCCAGGAGTCAATAAAACCAATGCTACAGTCTGGTTCACTTGAGAGATTGAATCGTCTTTTAGAACGATTCGGAAATAGAGAGAGGCTTAAAGGTGTTGTAATATTTGATAGACAGGGAAATATATTTGCCTCAAGTTCAGATCTTATACCAAAAATAAAACAACCATTCCCCCAGGCTATTACTGCTATTTCAGAAAATCGAGGATTGAATGATTTTATAAACATTAATGGGAATAAAACTTATATATATGTTCTTCCAATATCAGATGAGAAAAAATTTTCGGGGACACTTGTACTATTTCACGATGCTTCTTATATTGATGTAAGGCTTAGAGAAATATGGAAATATAACATTCTTCGCTTTCTGACTTTGTCAATATTTATAACGATTATAACTCTTTTGGTGGTTCGCTGGAGTATCACAGGACCTATAGCACAGATTGCAGAATGGATGAGAGAGCTACGAACTGGAAAGGAGAAAATCACTAAACCTAAAATCTCTACTCGTGGAAATATTCTTGCCCCATTAATTTCAGAGGTCACTCATTTAGCAAAAAGCCTGGCAGTTGCCAGAGCAAAAGTAGAAGAAGAGACTAAGGAACGAATTAAAGCTGAAACACTCTGGACAGCACAGCGCTTGAAAGAATGTGTTCGTGCTGAACTGGGAGATAAAAAGTTGTTCCTTATTTCTAA
>JBNAVX010000174.1:0-3586 GCA_049700155.1 Thermodesulfovibrionales bacterium | reverse complement strand
AAGGTAGACCCTATTTCTTTTTCTATTCTACCCCCCTAAAGATTTGCTACTTCCACCAACGGTATTCAACCTTCGTTAGTTTCTTATTTTCCTTCATCGTTAACCTCATCTTTGCCTCCTGTAGATATTTTTATCAGGAGACATTGTGATATTTTCGTATAGATTTTTTAAATGAGGCAATTCGGATACTGGAAAAGATGGAAACTCTTTGTTACAATTAATGCCAGCTTTAAAGGAGGTTTTAATGGATTTTAAAGGTCAAGTTGCAATAATTACTGGAGGAGGACGTGGAATTGGAAAGGCAATTGCAGAAGCATTTGCAAAGAAAGGTTTAAACTTAGCGATCGTAGATATAGACCCTGATATGGCAGTCAAAACAGCTTCAGATCTTTCAACATTAGAGATAAAGGCTCTTGGAATGAGGCTTGATGTTTCTAACACAGAAGAAGTAAAAAAGGTATTCAGCGAAATAAAGAAAGAATTTGGTAAAATTGATATTCTGATAAACAATGCTGGGATAACAAGAGATGGGCTTATGATCCGTATGAAGGATGAAGATTGGGATTCAGTAATAGCTATAAACCTTAAAGGTGTTTTTTTATGTTCAAGAGAGGCTATAAAAGATATGTCACAGCGAAGATATGGAAGGATTGTAAATGTTTCATCTGTAGCAGCTTTTATGGGTAATCCTGGTCAGGCAAATTATAGTGCATCCAAGGCTGGGATAATAGGACTCACAAAGACTGCGGCAAAGGAATATGCAAGCAGAGGGATAACTGTGAATGCTGTTGCTCCTGGTTTTATAGAGACAGCAATGACAGATGTGCTACCTGAGAATGTGAAAGAAGAGATAAAAAAACTTATTCCCCTTGGAAGGTTTGGAACTGTTGAAGACGTCTCTAACGCAGTCGTATTTCTCGCTTCACCTGAATCTGGATATATAACAGGACAGGTAATACATGTAAATGGCGGGATGTATATGTAGGAAGAATCCAAATTCTAAATCCAAATTTAAAAATTGTGCATTTGAAATTTTGAAATTGAAAATTAAAAGTGGAGGTGGTCTGATGGTAGAAGAAAAAGTAAAGGAAATAATTTCAAAGCAGCTTGGAGTAAATACGTCTGATATTACACCTGAAACATCTTTTGTTGAGGATCTTGGTGCAGATTCTTTAGACACTGTGGAACTTGTAATGGCATTTGAAGAGACTTTCGGGATTGAAATTCCAGATGAGGATGCTGAAAAAATTGTAAAGGTTAAGGACGCTATTGAGTATATCAACAAAAAGAAAGCACAAGCCTAAATGGGAAGAAGGAGAGTCGTTGTAACAGGTTTAGGTCTTATAACTCCACTGGGTTTAGATTTAAGAACTTCATGGGAAAACCTTATAAACGGAAGATCAGGTATCGGAAGGATTACACATTTCGATGCCTCTGCATTTCCAACACAGATAGCTGGTGAGGTGAAAAATTTTAACCCTGAGGATTTTATCGAACCAAAAGATGTTAAGAAGATGGATCGGTTCATCCAGTTTGCAGTAGCTGCTGCGACTATGGCACTTGATGATTCCGGACTGAAGATAACAGATAAAAATGCTGAAAGGATAGGTGTAATTATTGGTTCAGGGATAGGAGGGTTGAACACAATAGAACATTATCATTCGGTCTTACTTGAAAAAGGACCCAGGAGGATAACACCATTTTTTATTCCAATGTTAGTAATAAACCTCGCCTCTGGTCAGATTTCTATAAGATTTGGTGCTAAAGGACCTAACTCTGCAATCTCTACAGCTTGTGCAACAGGAAACCATTCTATTGGTGATGCCTTTAAGATTATTCAGAGAGGTGATGCTGATGCGATGATTGCTGGAGGCGCTGAGGCGGTAATAACTCCTCTCGGTATTGGAGGATTTAATGCAATGAAGGCACTCTCAACCAGAAATAATGAACCTGAAAAGGCAAGCAGACCTTTTGATATGGATAGAGATGGTTTTGTAATGGGTGAAGGAGCCGGCGTAATGATCCTTGAAGATCTTCATAGTGCTATAGAAAGAGGCGCAAAGATATATGCAGAGATCATAGGATATGGAATGACAGCCGATGCATATCATATAACTTCTCCTTCTCCAGGGGGAGAAGGCGCAGCAAGATGTATGGCGATGGCATTAAAAGATGGAGGAATTGAACCTTCAAAAGTTAATTATATAAATGCACATGGGACTTCTACAAAAGCAGGTGACGAACTTGAAAGTAGTGCTATTAAAAAGGTATTTGGAGAACATGCAAAAAATATAGCAATAAGTTCGACAAAGTCTATGACAGGTCATCTGCTTGGTGCTGCAGGAGGTGTTGAGGCTGTTTTCAGTGTGTTAAGTATTGTAAATGATATAGTTCCACCAACAATAAACCTCGAAAATGTAGACCCTGAATGTGAAGGTCTTGATTATGTGCCTCATAAAGCAAGGAAGATGACAGTAAATTATGCAATGTCTAATTCCTTTGGGTTTGGTGGGACAAATGCATGCCTTCTTATAAAAAAATTTATTGATTAATTTTTTCATAACATAGTGAAAGACCTCTCAGATTTGGAAAAAAGACTTGGTTATGTTTTCAAAGATAAGAAGCTATTAATAGAAGCATTGACACACCGTTCTTTTTACCATGAGAATCCCGATAAGACAATTTTCCATAATGAGAGGTTAGAATTCCTTGGTGACTCTGTACTGGGATTGGTAATAGTTGAATATCTATTCTTATCAGAAAAAAAATTTAAAGAATCGGAGATGGCAAAGATTAAATCACACCTTGTAAAGGAATCTGTCCTTTCAGATATTGCTAACTCTATTTCATTGGGTAAATATCTCAGATTGGGTAAAGGTGAAGAGGCAACAGGAGGGAGAACGAAAAAATCTATCTTAGCAGATGCAGTTGAAGCACTCCTTGGTGCAGTTTATTTAGATGGTAGTTATAAAAAGGTGAAGTCGATTATTCTCAGATTATTCAAGAAGGAAATAGATACACTCATGGATTCTAACAGATTTTATGATTTTAAGACTGAGCTTCAGGAGAAGACCCAGATGCTATTTGGTGTTCTTCCAGAATACAGGGTTATAAAACAGGAAGGGAAAGAGCATGACAAGATTTTCACAATAGATGTATTAATAGAAGGCAGGAGATTTGGAAGAGGGTCAGGAAGAAGTAAAAAAGAGGCAGAGACTTTTGCAGCCAGAGAGGCACTTTTGAAACTTTCTTCAGAGAAATGAAAGATTCAGACATTTTCTAAATCTGATTTTTGGTCCTTGCTTGTTTTTTCTTGATTACCTAAATAAAAAAAGAATTTTATATTATTTTTTGTAGGAAAAAATCTGATAAGATGATAAGCAAAATTCCTACACAAAAATCAGAATAATTCCATTTTTTTATTTTTTATATTTGACTATAGTATCAAATACTAACCCATATTATTCATAAAATTTTTGGCAGATGCAGTGTTTGAGCGGATTTAAATTCTTTCGAAGAAAGAATTTACCTCGGAGGCTCGATCTTAATCGAGCCGAGAATGAGCGAGAATACTGTATCTGCCATT
>JBNAVX010000173.1:0-3702 GCA_049700155.1 Thermodesulfovibrionales bacterium | reverse complement strand
GGGAATGACGGAAAGGTAAGCAGGTATTGAGAATACGACATTATTTATAGGGAGGCAGGTTAATTTGAACCAACCCCTTGAAGATAAAGGATATTTAAAGAATTTACTTAAAAACTTTTGACAATACGATAAAACTTAAAAGGAGGTAAAAAGATGAAGAGGAAAGCTTTTTGCTTTTTGGTTTGTAGTATTTTTGTATTCAGTCTAATGAGCAATAGTTTTGCTGCATGGGGAGAAAAAGAGCTTGAGACGGAAAAGATAGCAGTAAATTTTGCAAGAGAAGTGGAAAGAGGCGGTTATAAAATTGTCTCCACAGAAGAGCTAAAAAGCTGGATAGACCAGAAGAAAAATATGCTTATTGTTGATACCATGCCCTATGAGGATAGCTATAAGAAACAACATGTTCCTGGTGCTGTTCAGTTTGAATTTCCTATCCCTGAGGTTAAAAATCTTGATGACAAGACTAAAGTAGCTTATGAGAAAGTGCTTGGACCTGACAAAAATAGACTTATTGTAGTTTACTGCGGCTTTACAAAATGCACCCGTAGTCACAATGGTGCTATGTGGGCTATAAAATTAGGTTATAAAAATGTCTATCGCTATCCCGGTGGAATCAAGGCATGGATGGAGGCTGAGTACCCAGTAGAAAAGGTAAAATGAAAGTAAAAGATTCCATTAAATTATCTGAAAAAGTCCGTGCTGCTGGTTGAGCATCAAAGATAAGTCCGTCGGACTTATTAGAGGTTCTCAAAGGACTTACAATAGAAAAACATCCGAATCTCCTTGTTGGTATAGAGACATCGGATGATGCAGGTGTCTATCGTCTTACACCTGATATAGCTATCATACAGACTCTCGATTTCTTTACACCGATAGTTAATGACCCATATGATTTTGGAAGAATCGCAGCTACAAATGCATTCAGTGATGTCTATGCGATGGGTGGAAGACCTCTTACTGCAATGAACATTGTCTGTTTTCCTGTTAAAGAGCTCGATAAGGATATCTTGCGGGCTATCCTTCAGGGAGGACTTGATGTCATCCATAAAGCTGGAGCAGTTATGGTTGGTGGGCATAGTGTAGAGGATCCTGAACTGAAGTATGGACTTTCTGTAACAGGAATTGTACATCCTGAAAAGATATTGACGAATGCGAATGCAAAACCAGGTGACCTTTTGATTCTGACAAAACCACTTGGCACAGGTATCTTATCTACTGCTTTAAAGGGTGGAAAACTGAATGAAAAACAGACTGCAGAGCTTACAGAATTAATGGCTACTCTAAATAAAGATGCTGCTGAAGTTATGACTGAGATAGGAGTTAATGCATGCACTGATATTACAGGTTTTGGACTTCTTGGTCATGCCTTAGAGATGGCAAAAGCAAGCAATGTATGCATACGTATCTATTCAGATAAAGTTCCTATAATTTTAGATGCCATAGATTTCGCATCAATGGGGATGATACCTGAAGGTAGCCATTTGAACCAGAAATTCTGTCTTCAACATCTGGATATTGCTCCTGAATTAGACCCAATTGTAGGAGATATCCTTGCGGATGCGCAGACATCAGGTGGGCTCTTAATATCTGTTTCAGAAGAAAAGTCCCAGCAACTTTTAAATAAGCTTAAAGAAAGAAATACGCCTTCTGCAGTTGTCATAGGTGAAGTTCTCACAGGACCAAAAGGAATAATACAGATAAGGTGATAATCTTTTAATCAGGAGGTTGTATGAGATGATTGTTGATGCAAGAGGTTATGGATGTCCTAAGCCTGTTCTTATGGCAGAAGAGGCTCTATCAAAAATAACCGAGGGTGCTATTGAGATACTTGTTGATAATGAGGCATCTGCAAATAATCTGAAGAGATTTGCAGCTAAGAGCAATTTTTATTCAGATGTAATCAAGGAAGAAGATTACTGGCGTGTAAAAATAGTTAAAGGATATGTCTGTGAGGTCCCTGCTGAAGGATCTGAAGAAAAGAAACCGGGTAAAGATTTATTTCTTATTGTGGCTACTGATACAATGGGCAAACAGGAAGACCTCGGAAGGATCCTTATGAAGGCATTCTTTGAGACCATGATAGCCTATAAAGAGCTACCGGATGCAATATTCTTTTTGAACACAGGGGTGAGACTCACTACAGTAGATAATGAAATACTCCCTTTGATAAAACAAATCGAAGAGATGGGAGTAGAAATTTTTACCTGTGGGACATGTCTTAAATTTTTTAATCTTGAATCAGAGCTGAAGGTTGGATTTAGAGGCACAACAAATCATCTTGTGGAAGGTGTCAAAGATTACAAAAAGACTGTGTGGGTTGGGTAACTTGTGCTTTCTGCTGACATTTAATTGATTAAGAATTGATTAAGTCAACATTTATTTAAATAACAAAAATTAAGGAGAAGTTTTAAATGAAGGTAGCTTATATTTTTTCAACATGTAATGCCCACTATTTTCTGAGTAATATGATTATCCCTCAGCTTGAGCAGGGAAACCATGGAGCAGAAGTAGTCGGGATGTTTTTTTTCCTGGATAACACCTTTTTACTTGTTAGAGGAAACGATGTTGGAGAGCGTCTATCTAATATTGCCAAAGTTAAAGGTATGCTTTTAATGGCATGTGACAGATGTGTAATTGAGCGTAAAATCTCAGACAGCCTTGTAGATGGAGCGGTAATGGGTTGCTTTCCTGATCTATTTAAAGCATTAAGCGAAATTGGTATAGATCAGGCGATAACACTTTGATTTGAATATTAATGAATACATCATAAATCTAATAAAATGAAGTTAAAAGAAAATACCATTATAAAGAGAAAAATTATTGTTATAGGTATTGTCTTTATATTTGCTTTAATAACTTTCTTTATTGTTCGTCACTATTTTTATTTGCTTGATTCCTACTACTATACTGCTGAATTCCATCTGCTATTCATAAAAAACAATCTTAGAAAAGGAAACCTTGAGCTTTTTTCTGAATATTTTAGTTCTATGAAAGTGACAGAAAAAGTATTTCCGGCTCTTTTAACTTCGTATCTTATTCAAAACTATTGGGTCCCTTTTTCGAAACCTATATTGTTAGAATCAGTTGTTTATGCCCTGGGACTTAAAAAAGGTCTATTTCTTAGCTATATAAGCCTACTTTTAATCGGGACCGTATCATTTGGAGTAGGTGTCTTCTTCTTAGGGGATATTTTTCCATTACTCAAGAGAAAGGTTAACTGGTTAAATACAGAAATTCATAAAAATTTATATATAACTATCCTAATAACGTTTCTTTTTGCGATTCCATTTATTGTAGTTTCTATCCCAGCTACTATAAGTGCTTTTATCAGGATTCCTTTTAAACAGATAATAATTATAATGATTACTACATTTGTTATTAGGATGGCACTCCTTTTTCTTACACAAAACTTATTCATAGGAGAAAATTAATTAGATGGAAAGAGTCTTAATCCACTTAATTCATAAATTTATGAGTAATAGGCAGATGCAGTATTCTCGCTCATTCTCGGCTCGATTAAGATCGAGCCTCCGAGGTAAATTCTTTCTTCGAAAGAATTTAAATCCGCTCAAAAACTGCATCTGCCAAATGAATTATATGGGTTAGAGTAAATATCATTTTTATAAAAATTATAAGAACTATTTCATACTGGTAATGTCAAAAGTTTCATGAAAAAAGAAATAAAATATGAAAACACAATGA
>JBNAVX010000172.1:0-3734 GCA_049700155.1 Thermodesulfovibrionales bacterium | reverse complement strand
CCCCTTGAAGATAAAGGATATTTAAAGAATTTACTTAAAAACTTTTGACAATACGCATTTATATAACAGGAGGTTTGCATGAAAAAGATGGTGACAGTGAAAATAGACGGAAAAGAGGTTAAAGCACCTGAAGGGATTAACCTTATAGAGGCTGCAGAGTTAGCAGGAATCCATATACCCAATCTGTGTTATCTGAAAGGGATGAAGGGCATTGGTGCATGCAGACTGTGTCTTGTTGAGATAGAAGGAATGAAAGCACCTGTTATAGCTTGTAATACAAAGGTTAAAGAAGGTATGTCAGTAAATACAAAGACTGAAAAGGTTGAAGAAGTCAGAAAGTTTGTTATAGACCTTATCCTTTCAATGCATCCTCTTGATTGTATGACATGCACAAAAGCAGGTATATGTAAGCTTCAGAGTTATGCATACAACTTTGGGATAAAGGAATCGAGTTTTACAAGAAAGAGGTTCGGTTATCCAGTAGATGAAGCGAATCCGTTTATTAAGAGAGACCCAGAATACTGCATACTTTGTGGAAGATGTGTCAGAATCTGTAAGGAACAAGGAACTAATGTGCTTGATTTTATGGGAAGAGGAGTGGGTTCTAAGGTAATTACAGCCGGCGATAAACCTTTACAGGAGTCAGAATGCACATTCTGTGGAAGCTGTATTGATGTATGCCCTGTAAACGCACTTCTTGAGGCAGATAGATGGAGAAAAGGAAGGGAATGGGAATATGAGAAGATACACTCGCAATGTCTTTCATGTGGAAACGGATGTGATATTATTGTAAGCACAAAAGATGGTGAAGTAGTAAAGATAAATGCAGGGGCTAAAGAAGGCTCAACTGAACGTTATATATGTGCTATTGGAAGATTTGGGTTTGATTCACTCAAGAATGAGACACGCATTACTTCTCCTATGATGAGAGTGGGAGACGAATTAAAAGAGGTTTCATGGGATGAGGCTATTTCAATCGTCTCTAAAAAACTTCAAGAAGCAGGTAAAAATGCTGGTTTTATAAGCACAGCAGGAATTCTGAATGAAGATGCACTTGCAGTGAAGAAGTTCGCCTATGATATTGTCAAGACTAAGAATATTGATACAACAGTTAGTCTTTATGCTGAACCTGATTCGATGAAAGGCACTGAAGCAGACATTGAAGGTGCAGACCTTGTAATCCTTGTTGGTATTAACCCGAATCAATGGTTAAGGGTTCTACCTGCGCTTGATGTGATCATAAGGAGGAAGGTCGAAAGAGGTGCAAAACTAATAGTTATAAACTCAGCTGAAACAAAGATTGCATCAGTTGCGACTGTAAATCTTAAAGGAGATGAGGCATCGACTCTTTCTGCTCTGGAAAAAGCCTTAGAAGAGCAAAGAGTAAAGAGCATTGAGAGTGAAGCAAAAGGAAAAGACCCGAAGGTTGAAGAAGAATTGTCTGACCTTGAAAAGGCTGCTGACCTTATTTCAAAGGCAGAAAACATTATTATCCTCACTGCTCCTTCCCTTTACAATACTGCATTGAATATTGAAGCCACAGCAAGTAAATTGAAGATAAGTGTTCCTCAAGTAGTTGCAGTCCCATTTGAAGCAAATGCAAAGGGTGTGACAATGATGGGTCTTGTTACAGAGGGGAGCACATACAAAGAGATGGTTTCTGTTATAAAGGGCAAAGAACAAAAAGTAAAGAGTGGTGAGATAAAGGTCTTATATGCCATTGGAGAAATTCCAATAATGGAAAGACCCAGTGTTGATTTTCTTATTGTCCAGAATTCACATCTGACACCACTTGCAAGACAGGCAGATATTGTTCTTCCGTCTGCTGCGATACTTGAAGCTGAAGGCACAATGCTTGATTATCTTGGAAGATTAAAGAAGGTGAAGAAGGCGGTTGAACCCCCTGGAGAGACAAAGACACATAGAGAGATATTTGAAGACCTTGCAAAATCTATGGGTGGTTCAATAAAAGTGACAGATTCAGAAATCAAAAAGGCTATTAAAGTAAAGAAGGAGAAGCCAACAATTTCACCATATAAAAAGAAAGAAGGTTTTGATGTTGATCCGCTTATGCTGATCGAAACTCTGAATTACTCCATTATGAATGGTTCAAGGCTCTTATGGCTTAAAGAGACAGAGAAAGCAGTAGCACTGTAGAATCTGGTTAAAAAGCCATTTTCATGTGTTTTAAAGGTAAATTATGCTGATGGTTTCGGAAACTTCTCCAGATCCTTTATGAGCTTCTTTATCTCATCTTCAGGTAAAACATAATCTTCAAGTTTTCCGGACAGATAAGCATCATATGCTACAAGGTCTATAATCCCGTGACCGCTCCAGTTAAAAAGTATGACCTTTTCTTTACCTTCTTCTTTTGCCTTTCTTGCCTCTTCTATAACACCAGCTATTGCATGGTTTGTCTCAGGAGCTGGAACAAAGCCCTCTGTTCTCGCAAAGATAATACCAGCTTTAAATGTCTCAAGCTGAGGATAAGCTCTTGCCTCGACCAGACCATCGACAACGAGTCTGCTTACAATTGGTGCCATACCATGATACCTGAGACCACCTGCATGTATTGGTGCAGGGACAAAACCATGCCCTAAGGAATGCATAGCAATGAGTGGAGTTGTTCCTGCAGTATCACCGAAATCATATATATAAGGGCCCTTTGTCATTGTAGGGCATGAAGTCGGCTCGCAGGCAATTATATTTATCTTTCTGCCATGAATCTTGTCTCTAATAAAAGGTAATGCACATCCTGAAAAATTACTTCCACCACCAGCACAGCCTATTACTATGTCTGGATATTCTCCTATCATAGCAAGTTGCTTATGCGCCTCAAGACCTATTATTGTCTGGTGTAATAAGACATGATTCAGGACACTTCCGAGTGAGTACCTTGTATCCTTTGATGTAACTGCATCTTCTATTGCCTCACTTATAGAGATGCCAAGGCTTCCGGGGTGCTCTGGATTCTGCTCAAGGAACTTTCTGCCTGCATTTGTATCCGGGCTCGGGCTCGGAACACACTTTGCTCCCCATGTCTCCATCAGAATTCTTCTATAAGGCTTTTGATTATAACTTATTCTTACCATATAGACCTTACATTCAAGACCAAACTGATTGCATGCAAAAGCAAGGGCACTTCCCCACTGTCCTGCCCCTGTCTCCGTGGCAAGTCTTTTTATCCCAAATACCTTATTGTAATAAGCCTGTGCAACTGCAGTATTTGGTTTATGACTCCCGGGAGGACTGACACCTTCATTCTTAAAGTATATCCTCGCAGGTGTATCAAGAAACTTCTCCAATGAATATGCCCTATATAAGGGAGTTGGTCTCCAAATCAAGTATTTTTCAATGACCTCTTCAGGTATGTCAATCCATCTTTCTGAACTGACTTCTTGTTCAATCAAATTCATAGGGAAAACAGGTGCAAGCATGTCAGGTGTTATCGGTTGTCCTGTAGCTGGGTTCAAAGGAGGTGGTAGGGGGTGAGGTAAATCAGCCTGAACATTGTACCACTGCCTTGGAATATCTTTCTCTGGAAGTATTATCTTTTTTTCCTTCATATCTCCTCCAATATAAAAAAGAAAATTTGGCTGGTATTTTAACACATCAATACAAAATTAATATAATACTAAATCTTTAGCCCACTTAATTCATAAATTTATGAGTGAAGCTTCCCGACTAAAGTCTGGGCTTCACTTTCTTTGAGGGGCTATGCCCCTCAAACTCCC
>JBNAVX010000171.1:0-3756 GCA_049700155.1 Thermodesulfovibrionales bacterium | reverse complement strand
AACTTGTAAAAGAAGCTTCTTTGTGCGGTCTTGGAAAGACTGCACCAAATCCTGTATTAACAACAATAAGGTATTTCCGTGATGAATATATAGAACATGTGAGAGAAAAATATTGCCGTGCAAAGGTTTGTAAGATCGGCATGCACAGAATAGATCAAATGGAATGTATTCTCTGTGGAGTATGTAAGCAGGTGTGTGCTTTTGACGCAGTTAAAGAAACGAGGCGGAATTTCTTTATTGACCAGGATTATTGCACAAAATGTAAAGCATGTTATTATGCCTGTCCTGTTGGTGCAGTAAAGATTATAAAACAGAGATTTATCCGTCTTGAAGAAGAATTGAAAATTTCTCATAAAGAGATAGAGGAGATTGAAAGGAGAAGCAGGATGACATTGAATGATATTTTAAAATCAAAGCCACATTTAATAGTTACTATCAGGAAAGACCGCACAATAAGAGATGCAGTTCAAACAATGAGCGAGAAGAATGTCAGTGGAATTTTTGTTGTTGATGAGAACAATAAGTTAGTGAGTATTTTTACTGAAAGAGACATTGTACGGTGTACATTTAATAATATTTCTCTTGATGAAAAAATAGAAAATATTATGAGGCGTGATATTACAACATTTGACCCATCAGTAGAAATAAGCTCTGCGATAAATGTCGCATCAAGAAAGAAGATAAGGCATATACCTGTTGTGGAAGGAGATAAGATTGTAGGAATGGTCACTTTCAGGGACCTGGTATCATATCTTCTTCCAGAGATTTGCTATGTTGCAGAAAGTATTTATTAAATACTTTAGGATGTCACACTGAACTTAATCAGGCTCTTGTAAAGTAACTTTTTGGAATGCTGAAACAAGTTCAGCATGACGGCTGAAAAGGTTTATGAGTATAAAAGAGATGAATAGACTCAAAAGCATTAACGACCTTGTTGATCTTCGGGACCGACTCTCCAGAGAAGGCATCTTAGCTCCTGATAAAAAGAGGATAAGGATATGCTGTGGAACAGGCTGTAGGGCGAATAACTCTCTAAAGGTAGCAGAGAGACTCATAAGGGAATCAGAAAGAAACGGGAATCAGATTGAGATCGTTACGACAGGTTGCCAGGGGCTTTGTCAGAAAGGTCCTGTTATGATAATAGACCCTGAAGGGTATTTTTATCAAAAAGTACAGCCAGAAAGGGTTCCCGAGATAATATCCAGAACTTTAAAAGGTGAAAAACCCATATGGGACCTACTTTATAGACGTAATTTTGGCGAGACAGCTTACTATATAAATGATGTACCTTTTTATAGCAAGCAGGTCAGGATTGTTTTAAGGCACAATGGGAAGATAGACCCAACAAATATTTATCATTATATTGCCGTAGGTGGTTATAAAGGACTTGAAAAAGTTCTATCCAAGATGACACCTGAAGAGATTTTGGATGAAGTTGATAGGTCTAATATCAGAGGTAGAGGTGGAGCTGGCTTTCCAACCGGCAAGAAATGGAAATTTACAAGAAACTTCAAGTGCGATGTCAGGTTTGTTATAGCAAATGGTGATGAGGGTGACCCAGGAGCATTTATGGATCGCTCGGTTATGGAGGGAGACCCGCATAGTCTTCTTGAGGGAATGTTAATATGTGCTTATGCGATAGGTGCGAGATACGGCTTCATATATGTCCGTCATGAATATCCGCTTGCTGTTAAAAATCTAAGTATCGCAATAAAACAGGCAGAAGAACTTGGTATCTTAGGTAAAGATATCCTCGGAACGGGTTTTGATTTTACAGTGCAGATTAGAGAAGGTGCTGGTGCTTTTGTATGTGGTGAAGAGACTGCACTCATGACATCTGTTGAAGGAAGGCGTGGCATGCCAAGACCAAGACCCCCATTCCCTGTTGAAAGCGGATTGTGGGAAAAATCAACGGTCATTAATAATGTTGAGACACTTGCAACAATACCGATAATCATCACAAAAGGTGCTGACTGGTTTCTTAACATAGGGACAGAGGATTCACCCGGTACAAAGGTATTTGCACTCACTGGTAAAGTAGAAAATACAGGGCTTATTGAGGTTCCGATGGGTATAACATTGAGAGAGATAATATTTGATATTGGTGGAGGTATCTTACAGAATAGAAAGTTCAAGGCTGTCCAGACAGGGGGTCCGTCAGGAGGCTGTATCCCTGAGCATCATTTAGACCTGCCAGTAGATTTTGGCTCACTATCAAAAGTAGGTTCAATAATGGGTTCAGGCGGGATGGTAGTGATGGATGAGGATAACTGCATGGTAGATGTAGCCAAGTTTTTTCTTTCATTCACACAATCAGAATCATGTGGTAAATGTCCTCCTTGTAGGATAGGCACATATCAGATGCTTCAGATACTTGAGAAGATAACATCAGGAAATGGTGAACCAGGTGATATAGAGAGGCTTGAGAGGCTTGGGAAACTCGTTAAAGAAGGTTCTTTATGCGGTCTCGGTCAGACAGCGCCAAATCCTGTGCTTACCACAATAAAATATTTCCGCCATGAATATGAGGAACATATACATGAAAAATACTGCCGTGCAAAGGTATGCTCAATGCTTGGTTCATTGTTTATTAACACGGATATCTGCTATCAATGTATGCGATGTATGGATGCCTGTCCTTTTGAAGCGATAAAAGAAGCAGAAGACGGTAGATTCTATATAGACCAGATTCTCTGTCAGAAGTGTAAAGTCTGTTATATGACCTGTCCGCTGGGTGCTGTCCAGATTGGAAAACCTATTATCTATTTTATAGACAAAGATATATGTTACCTCTGTGGAAGATGTAAATATGTCTGTAGATTAAATGCTATTAAAGAAACTAAAACAGGTTTTTTAATAGATAGAAATGTATGTAAAGGTTGTGGTGACTGTTATGCTATTTGTCCGATAGGAGCAATAAGGACAGAAGAAAAAATAGAGATAAAAGAGGAGATTTTAAAATCTTAAAATATAATTATTTTTGTCCTTGCCGCAGAGGCGGGAATTCAGATGACACAAGGGTTACGGAGGAAGCATGAATGAAGAAAACCTAACAGAAGGGAGAGAAAAAAAACTTGAGGATATTAAAAAAGAGGCTGAAGAAAAGGCATGTGCTGTTCAGAGGGCACTTTACTTTATTGAAGAGTTCCTTGCAGGTCCAATGTGTGGGAGATGTTATCCTTGTTCCCTCGGTACATACGAGGCTAAGATAAGGCTGATAAGGATTGCCCAACACCTTGAAGGTGTAAATGAAAAAGACATTGAGGCACTCAAAAGAATCGCATCTCAGATGATGGTGGGTTCTTTCTGCATAAAGGGGAAAAATACAGGCAAATTTATAATGGATACCCTCACAAGCTCAATGGATGAGTTCTATCAACACCTTTCAGGTGTCTGTCCCAAAAAGGAGTGTATTGGTCTTATTGAATATATAATTAACCCTGACTTATGTATTATGTGTGGAAGGTGTTTAGAGGCATGTAAATACGGGGCTATTATTGGAGAATCAAAAAAGCCTTATCTATCTGGTTATCTTCCATTTGAGATAAGACAGAAGAGATGCACAAAATGTGGTGAATGCGTCAAGGTCTGCCCTGTAGGTGCGATTGAGGTTATCACGACTGAGATAGAAGAAGAGATAAAAAAATAACCTTTTATGAAATTTATTTAGAATTAGAAATCTGTTTTTTGGCAAATTATTTATAGGTAATGTCAAAAGTTTCATGAAAAAAGAAATAAAATATGAAAACACAATGA
>JBNAVX010000170.1:2704-3783 GCA_049700155.1 Thermodesulfovibrionales bacterium | reverse complement strand
ACCTGCATGATAAATGCTGCTATTCTGCGTGCTTCTATCAAGTGTTACTCTGGGTCTTATTTCAATATAGAAAGAATTTTTATATTCTGCCTGTATGTACTTCATTTTCTCAATGTCGTTTTTTGTGATTCCATCTCTGCCCGTCCATTTTTTAAAACCTTCCACATCAAGCCATTTGAGCTTCTTTAAATCTTTGCCAAGGTCTTTTTTAAGTGCTAAATCAATATGGTCATCATATAATGGCTTCGGAAGAAAACAGTTATCTTTAGAATATAAAAATAAAGAGCTTATCAAAAATGGTGGGTTTTCATGAAAGCTATTTATAAACTCTTTTACAGCTTTGCTACCCTCAATACTTGATAGAGCATTTGCAAGTGCTGAAAAGAGTGTATCTGAATTAACCCATTCAGAAACATACTCAAGGTCTATACCTGTATCGCCAAAATGAGTTGGACCATTAAATTTGAGTTTATAGATATAAACCTTCATAATCTACTCCTGAATTTTACCATTGGTAAATATAGCAATGATATTGCTTAATTTATCTAATGAATCAGTTTCAGCTTTACCATCCCCTTCACCTTTAAGATATTTCACATTCATTCCTTTAATAGTGATATCTTTTATATCAACCTTTCCATATCCTCTTGAACCATGTCCCCCAATTGCATCAAGCTTTAGGAGTTCAATGGCGAGTTTAAGATTATTCAGGTCATCTTGAACATGAGAAGGGTCCTCTACTGTGTATATTAATTCAAGCTCAAATTCAGCACCTTTTGGAACTCTTTCAATTTGCCTTGGATTTGCAGCAGATGTAACTCTATCAATAGCATTTTCAAATTTCCATTCCGTATATTGAAGTCCGGTATCAATGTCTGAAAGCCTTTCACGGCTATCAGTGGTAAGGACTAAGTCCCTTACAATAAGGCGGGCGGGAAAATTTTTGCCTCCATCCTTCCCTGTTGATCCAAAAACTCTACAGAGTTGGCACTTTAATGCTGAATTAGCGTCATCGCATACATGAATCAAAACTTGATTACTTTCAGTTCCTATATTTCTCTTATTTGTTGCTGTATTAG
>JBNAVX010000170.1:0-2694 GCA_049700155.1 Thermodesulfovibrionales bacterium | reverse complement strand
TATCAATAATTTATTAGAATTATCTGAAGATAAAGCTTTCTCCAGCAATGATCTTAATTTTCCTTTTAAAGAGCTACCAGGGATATAAGGTTCTCTTGTAACAGGGTTTCTTACAACAGGAGAGTCAATTGCACCAATCTCCATATTTTCCTTTGATGCTCCAATATGTATGCCTGTAAGGCATTCAAGTATGCCTTTTATTAAGACCTTCCCTGATATATTTCTATTTATCTCTGCCATATCAAACCTCCTCCTTTATTTATTCACCACCACCATAGTATTTATGGTAAGCCATTATTCCTTCTATAAGTGCAAGGAGTTTTTTGAAGTCTTTATAATCCTTGCCACTAGCGCTTATGGCGGGTTCTAAAACTTCCATCAACGGTTTTGCCTTTTCTGACTTACCCGCTGCATAAGCAAGTTTTGGCTTTAGAAGAATAACTAATTCTGGATTAAAGTTTTTACCTTTGTCTGATTGAACTTCTATCCTTCTCACTCCATCAAGGAATCTCCTTATTTGTGTGGTCTTAAGTCCTATTCCTTGAAGATATTTGCCCATTTCATCTGAAATGGCAACAAGTTCATCCGCTGGAAGATTTTTTAATCCCGTTGTCTTGAAAGTCTGAAGTTTCTGTTTAATTTTCGGCACAGGTGATTGCCCTTGTGGATTCTGCTGTTCCTGTCTATGCTGGTGTCTATGTTCTAGCATTGTCTTTACCTCCTTTCCTCATAAGCATCAATGTCCACATTGTTACTGTCTCGGTTACGATCCATTCTTTACTATTTGCCGTCATAACAACCTCCTTCATTTTTAATATATCTTCATCTTTTCCTTTACCAAATCTTGCCCTTGACAAAAGATAAGCTGCCTTAGGCAACACTAATACACCGTCTTCTTTAAATCTTCTGGCGAGAGAAAGAAGTCTATAAAAGAATGTCTTTGGTAGTTTATCCTCATCAACAGCAAGATGGTCACCGTTAGATTTTAAAAACCTAATAAAAAGCTTCACTCTATCCAAGACTTTTCCTATATCATCCCAACTAAATCTTCTGTTGCCAAAAAGTGCTATAGCATTTTTAGTATTTTTCTTAGCAAGATTTTCTGCTTCTTCAGCATCTTTTGCATATTGATAGACAGGATATTTCTCATGATTAACGGTAATACCTCCTGATATACTTATAAATTTATTGCCGGTATATTTTTTGAAATAATTGTTTATATCAATGGCTGCTTCAGTAATATCGAGCCAATGTCCAATTAAAAAGATGTCATCTCCTCCTGAATAAACTATAGTAAGCATCCGACCATTATTCTTTATATTTCTTTTTGCAACGTCTATTGGGTTATCAATTTCCTTACCTTCTGCTATCATATTAAGATGATATTTAAAAAACTTGTTCAGAGATCTGGATATTGATGCCATTCGAGAAAAAGTTCTGTGTTCTTGAGGAATAGCTTGAGAGAATATCTTCCCAAGATTATCTACGTCCATTCTTAAAACTGCTATGCGGTCAATTCCGAATGTACCTACGGTATCAGATAGCTCATGAAGTTTATTATGCTGATAAAGCCCTATAGGCAGATAGATTGAATAAGGATGAGAATAATGTTTCGCAGTATCATCATTTATTCTGTAAACAGCTTTTGCATCCTGATGAATAGTTTTTTCCCATCCTGTTTTTAATAAATAGTAAGCACTTTCTATCTTTATGGTATATTCTTCTGGTTCCTTATAAAATTTATATATAACTGGATAATTTCCTTCTGAAATTCTTTTAAGACTTTCACCGAGTTCATATTGACTTTTACATGGATTGCATACTAATAATTTATCATCCCCCATAAGGATTTCTCTCAAAGGAAGGTCCTCTCTAAAACAAATTTCACAATAGTGGGTAAGACAATCTAAATGTGGTATCTCAATTTCTAAGACTTCATGGATCCTCTCGGGCCATTTTCTCTTCTTAGAAACTTCAAGTTTATTAGAAAGTCTAATCCAAAGTTCTGAAGCATTTTTAAACTCATCTGGGTGAAATTCTTCACATTCAAGGTGAAGCTGTAAACCACCTTTAAACTCATTAAATAGATAATCATCGATTTCAGCTCTTAGTTTTTTGATAGCCGATATAGAAGAAGGTGTGTTATAAGATAGAATATAAAAATGACCACCGCCTGAAAATACAAGGTTACATCTTGTAAGGTTAAGTGCTTCAAGAATTTTTGATACAATATGCTCTGATAAAAGTTCAAGATAAAAAGACCTACCTTTTAGAGATTTTAATGCACCTTTTGATGTAATTGTATAAATAAACTTTTGCACACCAGATATATCACCACCAATCAGCAAATATGGATAATACTTTTTATCTTTAGGAACGTTTAAAATTTCATCTTTGAGAAGTTCATTGTTTTTCCATTTTTCAGGATAAGTTTCTCTCAAGTAATGGAACATACAGCCTGCAATAGCTGCTGTAAGCTTCGAATGGTCATAAAGGGAAATATCAGGATGTTTATCTTTTATTTCTTCTTTTTTTAAACCATCATAAACTTTCATTGTTATTGATGGGACGTAGGAAAAATGTTTTTCAAAAAGCATCAATAAAAAGTCTATAGAATGAGGTTTAGGAATTTCTGTATTATTCATACTTGTCCAAAATAAGTTTTAGAAAAACTCCGATCTGGGTAATATAGAT
>JBNAVX010000169.1:0-3885 GCA_049700155.1 Thermodesulfovibrionales bacterium | reverse complement strand
ATAAAAATCCTTTTGGGAGTTTGAGGGGCATAGCCCTTCAAAGAAAGTGAAGCCCCGACTAAAGTCGGGAACTTCACTCATAAATTTATGAATCAAGTGGGCTAAAAGAGGGGTGAAGGGGTGTGTATAAAGAGTATGAAGTTTTTCTAAAAACTTATTTTCTACAGATATGCTAAAAAGCCATTTACAATTTAGGAAAGAAAATTTATTGAGCAAAATATATTTAGGCTAAAGCCTGTGACTACTATTTTAACATCGCCCCAAGCCTGATAATGACAACCATTGAAACATATTTTTTTATAAATAAATAGGACTAAAAACTAAGGTTGACTTCAAAATACGGCCACCAGTAATTCTGGAACTTTGAGCTTCCGAATATTGATAGGTCAGTTCCTGCTATCTTTGGTTCATGTTTTGTATATATAAAGTCCATCATACCAAGACGGAATCGCACTTTTTCATGGAAATAATAATCATAATATATATCCCATACACCAGCATTAAATGGATAAAAACCTGCAATTTTTCCACCATAAAATTCATTGTTAGCAGGTTGCAGAACTGTACCTTTTCTTCTGTAACCACGATAATTAAATGGGTTGATCCATGCATCACTGCCTTTGGCATATTCAATACATATTTGGTGGTTTTTTCCTATTATATCTCCTGTGTTAAACCCTAAATACCAGATGTGTCCAGGGAAACCATCTCCCTCAAATGTCTTACCACTAAAACTATGTTCAGGTATTTTAATATGACTATAATAATAAGCACCATAAATCTGAAATCCAGAAAGCTGTGTATCAGCATAAAAACCTGCTAAGTAGTAAGGAGTTATAATATCAGGCACTCCTGAATCATCAGAAGGATTAGGCATATGCCAGTCATCCATATATAAACCATCAAGGATGATTGCGGTATCCTTACCTATCTTTATCTCTGCCTGCCCTAAGAAAACATCGGCATCTTCTGGTAAAGAGATCTTCCTCTCATCATATTTTAAGTATCCCAGTATGATGCCACTTCTTTCTTTAACCTTACTGTTATAGGGTCCAAGGGAAGCAAATTTTCTCTCCACGTCTATATTGTTAGATGATTCTTTATGTCTTTCCCATACCTTTCTTGCCCATGGAAGTTCTATCTCATCGAGAAATGTTTTCGGGGCATCCCATTTAATCAATGTCCCGTCAATCTCAGAGTCAATAAAGAGTCTCGGAAATAGACTCCTTGCCTGACGAGATGGAGGACCATCTAGTCCCGGAAGCCTTCCTACATACCAGGTAATCTCGTAAGGGAGTTTAAGTGTCATGTAAGCCTGCTCCATCCTTGGAGTAACATCCCTACCGATACTTGAGACAAAAGAATTTGGTCTGTCAAAAGGGTCTGTAAGATTAAATTCATCAAGAGTTCCCCAACGTTTATTAACTGTCAAACGTGCATAGAAGTCCACAATATCAGGAACTACCTCAACATGTGCATTCAATCTGATACGAACTGGGAAAGTTGTTTCATCATGGATTTTGAATTCTTCTGAAGGTTTGTTATTGCCGTAAAAACCTGCTTCTGTTTTTGCAGTTTCAGAAGCAATTCTAAAACGTGCCTCGCCACCAAGTTCAACCCTATCTTTAAGAGACCTCTTTTCTACCTTATCTGCTTTTTCCTTTATCTCTGTTATCTTCTGCTCAGCCTCTCCTGCCTTTTTCTCAATCTCAATAGCTTTTTTCTCTGCCTCTTTTGCCTTTTTTTCAGTCTCAGATTGTCTTTTCTCTAAATCCTCTATCTTCTGAAGAAGCCGCTTTACTTCTCCTTTTAGCTGCTCTATCTCATCTGAGAGATCAGCAGACAAAGCAGAGGATTCCCAGAAACACAGAAGAAAAAGAATAGAAAAAAAAGAACCTATTAGCTTCTTCATTCCAATCAATCTCCCTTTAAATTTAAAATCAAGGTAGCCTTTTACTTAAAAAAGACTCACTAAATTATATTTATTTAATATTAAAAGTCAACGAATTTATATGTTTATTAAAAATCTAAATAATTTGCAAAAATACTAATCAAACTGAGGTCACAACCATCACAAATCCTATAAACATAAGCATTGCTCCAAGAAGCCTCTCTTTGATATTTTCTTCTCTAAAGAAGAGCCAGCCATAAAAGACCCCGATAAGAAGGCTCATCCTTTTTACTGATATAACATAAGCAACCTTTCCAATGCTCATTGCAAGCATATGGGAAATTACCATTAAAGAATAAAATATACCGGGAAGGAGAATCGAAAAAGAGAATTGATGTCTCCTTGATGATACCATAAAATCATTTCTTCCTTTATATAATGCAATTGGCGTAAAGATAAGGACAAGCGCAGTAAAATAAGTTGCTCCAAAAAAGAGAGGCGAAGAGTGTGCTATCGCTACCTTTCCGAGAGAAGATGTAATGCTATATATAAATGAAACACCTATCATCAAAAGAGAACCCTTCTCTTTTGTTATAGCCCTGATAGGCTCAAATAAACCATCCTTTATTTTATTTATATTGAGAGTATAACTTCCTAAAGCGATCAAAAAAATCCCAAGCCCCCCCAATAACGAGACCTTTTCACCTACAATAATGTATGAGACAAAGATTAGAAATAAAGGAGTGAGTGCAAGGAAGGGAAGTGTCAGGCTGAGAGGAGATAACCTCAATGCTTTAATGTATAGAACAATAGATAATAACTCAAGTGGTAGAGATAGAAAAAAGGCAATATAAAAAAATCTATCAAGTTGTGGAAATGGTATAAATAAAAGAGACAGCAACAGTAGTGGAAGCGATAATATCAACCTCATCCATGCAACAATATACTCATTGTTAGATGTGAGAGCCTTTTTTGTAAAGGCATCACTCGTCGCAAGAGTAAAGGCTGATATCAATGATAGTATCACCCACGATAAGTGCATAATATAGACTGCATGTAAAACATCGTGATGTCAAGGAACAAACTCAAAACTACAGATAAAAAGTAGTCATTGTGACCCCGACAAATCAGGACGAAAGAATCTCATTTTTAAAAGCCAATAAAATCAACAGTTCCGTATGTTATTTTGAACAAGTATGAGATCATACCTGTCCAAAATAAGTTTTTAGAAAAACCTATATATCCATTTATACACACCCCTTCACCCCTCTTTTTAGAGGGGAAAGGGTTAAGAGGGGATTAAGGGGTGTGTTGGGTTCGTTTTATGAAATTAGATTATTTGGACAAGTATAAGATAAATTCAAAATTTAAAATTTAAAACAATTTCAATAGACTTTAATTTATTGAGAGGTAGATTGTGGAGGGGAAGCAATTGGAACCTTTATGAGAGCCTTAAGAACAAGATTAACTGCTGGCTTTTGAGGGTCATTAGTAAAGACCTTTACAGTCTTTGATATGAAGCCTAACCTGCCTTTTATATCAATTTTAGCAACAATCTTTCCTTCTTCCCCTGGTTTCAGATGGCTTGAACTAGCCATCACAGCAGTACACCCTCAGGAAGGAGAGAGTCTTTTAATCTCAAGGTCTTCATTACCAGTATTCTTAAATTCAAATGAGTGTTCAATCGTATCACCAGGAAGGATTGTTCCAAAATCAAATGTCTCTGTTTTAAACTCAATAGAAGGTTGAGAAAATACGACTGAAGGCAAAAATAAGAAAAGTATAACTAAAAAAATCTTTTTCATATTGATATATTACTACATCATTTCTTAGAAAGAAATAAACTTTTTACTGTCAAAAAATCCTTGATTTTATTCTCAACATTTATTAAATTATTTCATCCAACCTGAAAACTGAGGGGGGAATAATACTAAACTAAAGGTAATGTCAAAAGTTTCATGAAAAAAGAAATAAAATATGAAAACACAATGAGT
>JBNAVX010000168.1:0-4035 GCA_049700155.1 Thermodesulfovibrionales bacterium | reverse complement strand
TTTTTGAACAATTTTTTACAAAGACTTTATCTGTAAGATATAGGATAGGATTTTTCCTCTGATTGTCTTATTATTTGGATCTTGTTAAATAAAAACCATTTCTATTTAATAATGTCAGAATCCAAATGTCAAGATAAAAAATGATTTTTCTTGGTTCAGTCAAATCAGAAAGGGAGTTCCAGAGTCATCACCCTGTGAAAACTTTTTCTATGAATAGGGCAGGGTCCGTATATCCTTAATAACTCAAGGTGTTCTTTAGTAGAGTAACCTTTATTTTTTTTGAAATTATAATCAGGATATTGATGATGATAGCTCATCATAATTTTATCTCGTATAACCTTTGCGATTATTGAAGCAGCAGCAACTGAAGAACTGATTTCTTCAGCCTTGATATAAGATATCTGTTTTATGGAGATTAAAGGTAAAGATAAGGCATCAATTATGAGTAGGTCTGGTGGTTGAGATAGTTTTTCCACAGCATACTGCATAGCAAGTCTTGTAGATTTAAGTATATTTAGTCTGTCGATATCCTCATGACCTACAATCCCAATTCCGATATCTTCAGAGAGTAAAGCAATTTTTGTAAAAAGATGTTCTCTTTCATTTTCAGGCACTTTTTTGGAGTCCCTTAAACCATCAATCCTTATACCCTCAGGAAGAACTACAGCAGCAGCAACAACAGGACCTGCCAGAGGTCCTCTCCCAGCTTCGTCAATACCTGCTATTATTCTGTACCCCTTTTCTCTTAAGCAGTCGTCATGTTGGTAGATGTCCATATTTGTTCTTTCTCTTTTTCTCTAACTCTGGCTGCTTTTCCCTTCTTACCCCTTAGATAATAAAGTTTAGCTCTCCTTACACGACCTTTTTTAATGACTTCTATCTTGTCAATTATGGGTGAATGAAGAGGAAAGATTCTTTCGACTCCTATTCCAAATGACACTTTTCTAACCATAAAGGTTTCTCTTGTACCACCACCCCTTCGAGCAATAACTATTCCTTCAAAAGGTTGTAACCTCTCTTTGTCACCTTCAACAACTTTTACAAATACTCTTACTGTATCTCCAACATCAAAATCTACAGTATTTCTTTTGAAATTTTCTTCAATAGAATTAAGTAAACTCATTTCAACTCCCTCCTTAACACAAATAGTATTCTTTTATCTTCTTCATTTAAACTAATTTTTTCAAGAAGATCAGGTCTTCTTTCCAGAGTGCGCCTTAAAGCCTCTTTTCTTCTCCATAACAAGATTTCTTTGTGATTCCCAGATAAAAGGACTTCGGGAACAGCCATATCCCTGAATATAGGGGGTCTCGTATAATGAGGATAATCAAGTATTCCACATGTAAAAGAATCTTCCTGTGCAGAGCGCACATCCCCTAAAACATCAGGGATCAATCTTACAACAGCATCTATTATAACCAAGGCAGCCAATTCTCCTCCAGTCAAAATATAGTCTCCTATAGATATTTCATCATCAACAAGTGCAATCCTGACACGTTCATCTATTGCTTCATATCTTCCACATAGGAATATAAGTCTTCTATTTTCTAAAGAAAGTTCTTTTGCTATTTCTTGTTTAAAAATTTTACCTGTGGGACTCAGCATAATTATCCTTCTATCAGTTTTTTCAGGGCATATTGTATCAATAGCAGTAAAAAAAGGTTCAGGTTTCATTACCATTCCTGCACCACCACCATATGGATAATCATCAACAGTCCTGTGTTTATCTACTGTAAAATCCCTGAGATTATATATATTTACTTTAATAAGCTTTTTTTGAATAGCTTTATTAAGAATTCCTACATTGAAGTAAGCATTAAAGATTTCAGGGAAGATTGTAATAATATCAATTGTTAAGGCTTTCATAATATCTTATATAAGTCAGTCGTATCCCTTCGTGTATTAACCTTAAATCAATACATATCATATAAAACATGAAAATAAAAGAGGGAAGCAAGAAATTGACTTCCCACTTCCCTATAGTAATTTCAGGGGTGAGGGATAGATGTTTTAGTTATATTTTATTATTCTAAAATCTCAAGAACACAACGTTTACCTATCTTAGTTCCTGATGCACTGAGTATTGTTCTCATTGCACGGGCAGTCTTACCTTGTTTACCAATTACCTTTCCAAGGTCGCTTGGTGCAACCCTGAGCTCAAAAACAGTTGTCTTTTCACCGTCAACTTCGGTAACATTAACTTCTTCAGGCTTGTCTACCAGAGCCTTAGCCATCTTTTCTACTAAGTCTTTCATCATTTTCTACCTCCATACGAATTTTGGACTGCCTATAAGCCAGCCCTTTGTATAAGCTTCTTAGCTGTTATGGTAGGTTGTGCTCCACGCTGTAACCAAAATTTAGTTCTTTCCAGGTCAATTTTTATTTCAGATGGTTCTTTCAACGGATCATATGTTCCAAGAATCTCAATGAAAGGCCCATCTCTTCTTGCCCTGGAATCGGATACAACTAACCTGTAGAAGGGTCTCTTATGAGCCCCTAACCGTGTAAGTCTGATTTTGACCAAACCCTCACCTCCTTAAATTGTAGAAATTTTAATATAAATCAGAGAGAAAGTAAAGTGCCCAAAAATCCTGTCACTACTTTACCTTATAAAATTAGTTACCTGAGATAAAAGAAAAGGTAAAATAATGTAAGGGGATATAAAATATAAAATAAATTGTTTTCATTTAACTTTTTATTAGGGGGTGTAATATGGGAAAGGTATATTTTTCGCCAGCAAGGGCAAGGAAATGGAAGTATGATGATAGTATGCCAGGAAAACTTGAAAGACTTCTTAAAGAAATAGACCTTTCAAAATATTTTGAGCCTAAAGAGTGGGTTGCTATCAAGACTCATTTTGGTTCAGAAGGTGCTCATAGGGTTGTTCGTCCTGTCTTTTTGAGAAAGGTTGTTGATGCCCTGAGGTCTGTTGGAACAAAGCCTTTTGTAACTGATACGGTCAGAATAAAGGGATTAGATTATCTTGAAGTTGCGAATCATAATGGAATAAATCACCTTTCTGTGGGAGCACCAGTTGTACTGGCAGATGGTCTTTATGGTAATGATAATATTATGGTAAAAGCTGGAGAGATACTCGGTGAGATTGCAGTTGCAAGTCTCATATATGATGTACCTGCAATGGTTGTATGTTCACACGTAAAAGGACATATTCAGGCAGGTTATGGGGGTGCAATAAAGAATGTTGCGATGGGAGGAGTCAGTTCAAGTCATAGAGAATGTGGATGGAAGTGTGGAAGAGGAGCAATGCATACAGTAGGAGAGGGAAAGCTGATATGGGATAAAGACAAATGTGAATTCTGCTATCAGTGTAAGGAGATATGTCCACTTGAAAGTATTGAGTTTAAGAACGAAATTTTCACTTATAATGAAGAAGATTGCTGGAGGTGTGGCAGGTGCACAAGGGTCTGTCCTTCAGGTGCGGTTATATTGCCTGCTGATAACGAAAGGTTTATGAAGGCCCTTGCAGAAGGGGCGATGGCTGTTCTTAGCACTTTTAAGAAAGGTAAAGTAATATATATAAATTTTCTTACAGAGATACAGCCTGAATGTGACTGTATGCCAGTAGCAGATGTGCCTGTTATTCAAGATCAGGGTATACTTATATCTGATGATATTGTCTCAATTGAGCAGGCAAGTGTGGATATGCTATTAAAATCCTATCCTCTTCCTCAATCAGCAAATGATGAGAAAGAAATTGTAAAAGGAGATGATATCTTTTATAAACTTAATCAAAAACCATACTGGATTCAGATTGAGGAAGCTGAAAGACTGGGTTTAGGAAGCAGAGAGTATGAAATTATTGAGATTTAGCTCGGGATTTACAATATCTGTATTGTATAAAAGCATTGCTGTCTAAATAATCTAATTTTATAAAAAACCTATCTAAGAAGGGTATTTAGTTGGAGATTCATGCATTTTAAAAAGAGGTTGCATTTATGACACACCCCTTAATTCCCTCTTAACCTACTTAATTCATAAATTTATGAGTAATTGGCAGATGCAGTATTTTCGCTC
>JBNAVX010000167.1:0-4057 GCA_049700155.1 Thermodesulfovibrionales bacterium | reverse complement strand
GGCAACAAAAGGGGTTGGTTACTATATGACCCCCCTAACGTTTTGCTACTTACACCGTTGGTTTATGGATATAAATTGTGTATCCTATTTTGTTAAAATATAAAGGTTTTATGTTTATTTTAAGGAAGTATAATGGAAAACCATATTAGATGGCATAATGGGTTTGTTAATAGAGAGGACAGAAATAGACTTAATAACCATAAGAGCGGGCTTGTCTGGTTTACAGGTCTTCCTTCATCAGGAAAATCTACTATTGCACATCTCGTTGAAAAATATCTTTTTGAAAAAGGAATTAGAACATATGTGCTCGATGGAGACAATGTTAGACATGGACTAAACAACAATCTTGGTTTCAGCCGTGATGATAGATATGAAAATCTTCGAAGAATTGTAGAACTCTCAAAACTAATGGTTGATGCAGGTTTAATTGTTTTAGCATCATTTGTTTCACCTCACAAAGAAGACAGAAGATATATAAAAGAAAGATTTAAAAATGATAATTTTTTAGAGATATATGTAAAATGTTCTATTGAAGAATGTGAAAAAAGGGACCCAAAAGGGAATTATAAAAAAGCGAGAGCTGGAATTATACAGAATTATACAGGTGTCTCAGCACCTTATGAAGAACCAGAAAACCCTGATCTTGTAATAGATACAGAGAGACTTGACCTTGAAAACTCAGTACAGAAAGTTTTGAACTTACTTCATGAGAAAAACTTCATATACCTGAATGAGTCATAATTTATGATTCATCAACTCAAGGACATCAAAAGGATTCTTGTCATAAAGCTACGCCATATTGGCGATGTTCTTCTCGCCACCCCTGTCTTCAGGGCACTGAGGGAAAACTTTCCACATGCTTATATTGCTGCTCTCGTAAACTCTGGTACTGAAGAAGTTCTTATTGGAAATCCATTTATAAATGAGATATTAATTTTTGATAGGAATATCAAGAAAATGAACCCTGCAATTAAATATTTTAGGGAACTGTCTTTTCTAAAACAAATACGTGCTAAAAAATTCGATATGACCATTGACCTCACAAGTGGTGATAGAGCAGCAATTGTCTCTTTTATCTCAGGCGCAAGATATAGAATCGCTTATCCTCCGAATAGAAACAGTCTTATAGGAAAAAAGTTTCTCTATACACACATAGCTCAAAAGCGTAATGGTCAGCATATAGTCTTACGAAACCTTGAAATTATCAGACAGTTTGGTATTAATACAAAAAATGAACAATTAGATTTTTTTATTCCAGAAAGTGCAAGGATATTTGTAGAAAAGATTTTTGAGGAAAACAATATACCCCCCCGTCCCTCCCTTAACAAAGGGGAGCAAAGGGGGATTAAGATAGTTCATGTGCATCCGACCTCACGCTGGCTCTTTAAATGCTGGAAAGATGAATATATGGCGGAAGTTATATGCTGGTTAATTGATAATGGTGCAATAGTAATTATAACATCATCACCTGAAAAGTATGAAATGGAAAAGACAGGGAGAATCTTGTCATTGGTTGCATCACGCATCACGCATAACGCAAAGCGATTTATAGATTTATGTGGAAAAACTACGATAAAACAATTAGGGGCTATCTCAAAAGCATCTGACCTGTTTTTTGGTGTTGATTCTGCACCTATGCATATTGCTGCTGCAGTTGGCACACCTGTAATCGCACTTTTTGGAGGTGGAGTTAAAAGCTGGAGACCGTGGTGTGAGAAGTATGTAGTTATTTTCAAGGAATTTATCGATAGAAAGGGAACAAATAGGAAGGATTATATAAAGGGAAATCTTCTTCATATAAAGCCTTTTGATGTTATAAAAGAAATTAATAATTTTTTACAAAAAGATACATCTATTATTAAAGCTAACTTAAGAAGTGGTTGATAGTAAAAGTGTTATATATTCAATTGCAACAAAGATTGGAACTTCTGGACTGGGATTTGTCTCTTACCAGGCTGTAAAAGCACTTCTTGATAAAGGAATACTTAAAACTGCAATTTCATATGGGAATAAATCTGATATTCCTTCTTCTTATATACTTACCTTGCCTGGCAACCCTGCAAAGCTTCTTTTTTTTCTTCCAAAACATTATTACAGACCTTTACGAAAAAGTTTTTTTGACTATGTCACAGCAAAGTTTATTTCCAAAAAAGGCTGTAGAGTTTTTCACGGTTGGAATAATCAGTCTTTAAAAAGTATTGAGACTGCTCATAGAATTGGAGCAAAAACAATACTTGAGTGCGGTTCTACCCATAGACTTTTTAGAGAGAAAATATTACGTGAAGAATATGATAGATTTGGTGTTAAATATCCTGTCTCTCCTGATTTTTCAAGAGAATCCTCACTTAAGGAGATTGACCTTTCAGACTATATCTTTTTACCTTCTGATTTTACTAAACAAACATTTATTGACGCTGGGGTCAAAGAGGAAAAACTATTCGTTATGCAAAGAGGGGTTGATCTGGAAAGATTTAAACCAGACGGGAAACATTTCTTTAAAAAAGACAATAATTTTAAGGTTCTATTTGTTGGCAGGCTTTCACTTAGAAAAGGTGTTCAATATCTTCTTGAAGCATGGAAAAGACTAAATCTAAAAAATGCAGAACTTATATTGGCTGGCAGTGTTGATGATAATATTAAGTCAATTCTTAGAAAATATTATGATATAGGAAATATTAACTTTAAAGGGTTTTTAAAAGACATTACAGGAGTATATAAAGAATCAACAATTTTTGTATTTCCCTCTTTAGAAGAGGGAAGTGCTAAAGTCACATATGAGGCTATGGCCTCAGGTCTTCCTGTTATAACAACAAAAAATAGTGGTTCATTAATTAGAGATAACCTCGATGGTTTTATTATTCCAATCAGAGATATTGATGCAATTATTGAAAAGATTACTTATTTTTATGAAAATCCTGAAAAAGTTAAAATAATGGGTGCCAATGCATTAGAAAATATAAGATTTTATTCATGGGAAAAATACCGTGAAAATTTAATAAGTGTATATGATAAAATTTTCTCTGAATAAATCGGCCATTCCATACTTGATGTGGAATTCATTTCTCTATTTCTATGGATTCCTGTTTGCACAGAAAGAAGGGAAATTTTTCCATAAAACATACTATGTATTCATCTTTAAGGCATTATTCGAAGAATCTCAAAATACTAATTTATATTTAATTTAAAATGAGGATTTTAATAGTCGGCGTTGAGCGGATTAAAAAAGATGAACGATATATGGATGATAAAGGATGGTCATTTCAGAAGGCATTTGAAAAACTTGGTCTGAAAACTGAATCATTTTTTTATAGAAAGAAAGGAAACTTTGAATTTCTTGAAAAAAATAAACACTTAAAAGACTTATGGCGTTTTTATATGAATAAAAGGTTAATTGACCATGTAAAAAATTCCAAACCTGATATACTTTTAATTTTAAAGGGAGAAACTATTTATCCTGATACATTATGGAAAATAAGAAGGAAAACAAATGTTTTTTTAGTAAATGTATTTCCTGATAATCCGCTATATATGGGAAAATTTGAGGCGATAGAACCATATCATTATTTCTTTGTAAAAGATTCATATATATTAACAGTTCTAAGGGGAGTTGGTCTAAAAAATACTCATTACTTGCCTCAATGCTCTGACCCTGATATTCACAGACCTTTTGTATTGGACGAAAATGACAAAAAAAAATATTGCTCTAATCTTTCTTTAATAGGGTCAATGTATCCATATAGATTAAAATTAATTCAGCAACTCATTGGTTTTAAACCTGCAATATGGGGAAGAGGCTGGTCAAAAATATCTGATAAAGAAATTATTAAGCTTTATCGCGGTAAAGATATAAGAGGGACACAAAAGGTAAAAGCAATCAATGGCACAGCTATATCTTTGAACCCTCACCATCCACTTAACGATATTAATGGAGTAAATAGAAGGACATTTGATATCGCAGCCTGTAAGGGATTTCAGCTTGCTGACCTAAAAAAAGACATGGAAAAAGTATTTAAACCTAATCAAGAAATTATATGCTACAGGACAATCGATGAATTGA
>JBNAVX010000166.1:0-4108 GCA_049700155.1 Thermodesulfovibrionales bacterium | reverse complement strand
GGCAACAAAAGGGGTTGGTTACTATATGACCCCCCTAACGTTTTGCTACTTACATAATTTCGTTTTACTTGAAAAACAAATATAAATGGAATATAATGTTATTCCCATCAATTAAAAATATGGCTGATCTTGTAGAGATAAGGTGGCACGGAAGAGGAGGACAGGGAACAGTAACTGCTGCAAAAGTCCTTGCAGATGCATGTTTGAGTGGTGGAAGGCATGTCCAGGCATTTCCTGAATATGGACCTGAAAGGGCAGGTGCTCCTCTCAGGGCATACAACAGAATAAGCTCAAAACCAATAAGAATGCATTGTCCTGTTCTGAATCCTCAGGTAATAACTGTCGTTGATCCGACTCTTCTTGATGCAGTAGATGTCTCAGAGGGTGCAAGAGAAGATGCCATATTTATAGTTAACACTCCAAAAGAACCTGATGAGATAAGAAAAAAGCTTAATGCTAATACAAAACAAAGAGTATTTACTGTTGATGCAACAAAGATAGCCTTAGAATGTATAGGTAGGGCTTTACCAAATGCATCCATGCTTGGTGCTGTGTGCAAAGCTACTGGACTCGTCAGCCTCGAGCACTTACTCGAAGATGTCAGAAAGAGTTTTGGCAAAAAATTTTCTCAGAGAATAATAGATGGCAACCTTGAAGCGACTAAGCGCGGATATGAGGAGGTAAAAGAAGGTTGAAATTAAAGGGATGGAAAGAATTAACTCCAGGGGCTGTAATACTTGAGGCTGGAAATGCAGAGGAATTTAAAACAGGCTCATGGAGGGCATTCAGACCTGTATGGATAGAAGAAAACTGTATCCAGTGTCTATTCTGCTGGCTATATTGCCCTGACATGGCTATAAAAGTTAAAGATGGCAAAAGGGCTGAATATGATTATGATTATTGTAAAGGTTGTGGCATCTGTGCTTTAGAATGTCCTGGGAAAAAAGGTCAAAAGGCGATTGTCATGGTTGAGGAAAGCAGATAATGGCAAGGGTTTTAGCCGTCTCAGGAAACGAAGCAGTAGCAGAGGCATTAAGGCAGATAAATCCCGATGTTTGTGCTGCTTACCCTATCACTCCTCAGACAGAGCTCATGCAAAGATTCTCAAGCTTTGTATCTGATGGAAAGGTTGATACAGAGCTGATACTTGTTGAGAGTGAGCACAGTGCGATGAGCGCATGTATCGGAGCTGCTGCAGGAGGCGGAAGGGTAGCAACAGCAACGAGCAGTCAGGGACTTGCACTAATGTGGGAAATGTTATATATCGCAGCTGGTCTTAGACTTCCTATAATAATGCCTGTTGTTAACAGGTCTCTTTCTGCTCCTTTAAATATCCATTGTGACCACTCTGACGCTATGGGTGCAAGGGACTCTGGTTGGATACAATTATGGTCTGAAAATGCACAGGAAGCTTACGACAATACAATACAGGCTTTCAGGATTGCAGAACATATGGATATAAGGCTTCCAGTAATTATATGTATGGATGGCTTCATTATAGGACATTCTATACAAAGAATAGAATACCTTGAAGACAATGAAGTTAAAAATTTTGTTGGAGAATATAAGACATTAAATCCTCTACTTGATATAAATAACCCTAAAAGCTATGGACCATTAATTTTACCTGATCTTTATCATGAATATAAACGTGCTCAGCATGAGGCTACGACAAAAGTAAAAGATGTTGTCCTTGAGGTAGCTGAGGAGTTTGAGAAGATTAGTGGAAGAAGATATGGTTTTTTCGAGGCATATAGACTTGATGATGCAGAGATCGCCCTTGTAATATTAAACTCTGCTGCTGGAACTTCAAAAGATGTTATAGATGAATTTAGAGATAGAGGTATAAAGGCGGGTCTCTTAAAACCCCGTCTTTTCAGACCTTTTCCTTATGAAGAAGTAGCTGATGCATTGAAACATCTAAAAGTTATATGCGTTCTTGACAGGTCAGACTCTTTTGGTGGTTACGGACCCCTTTTCCTTGAGGTAAGCTCAGCCCTTTGTCAATTAGAGACAAGACCAAGGATAATAAATAAAATATATGGTTTAGGCGGAAGAGATTATTTACCACAACATGCAGAACAGGTCTTAGAAGAGCTTGTTGAGATAGCAGAGACTGGGAAGGTAAAGATTATAAAGGAATATATAGGAGTAAGAGAATAAAATGGCAGTGGAACTGAGATTAAAAGAACTATCAAGGAAAGAAGATCTCTTTACACATGGTCACAGGATGTGTTCGGGTTGTGGTGCCCCAATAGTTGTAAAGATGGTTCTCCTTGCAACAGATTATCCTGTAATAGCATGTTCTGCAACAGGATGTCTTGAAGTATCTTCCTGTATATCAACCTATACAGCTTGGAAAATCCCGTGGATACACAGTGCATTCGAAAATGCTGCTGCTACTATCTCCGGAGTAGAAACAATGTACAGGGTCTTAAAAAAGAAAGGGAAGATAAATAAAGAAATAAAGTTTGTTACATTCTGCGGAGATGGAGGAACCTATGATATAGGACTCCAGAGTCTTTCTGGCGCTGCTGAACGTGGACATGACATGCTTTATATTTGTTATGACAATGGGGCGTATATGAATACGGGAATACAGCGTTCAAGTGCTACACCTCTTGGTGCAAATACCACAACATGTCCAGCAGGTAGTGTCATCCCTGGTAAAATGCAGGAAAGAAAAAATCTCACAAGGATTATGGCTGCACATGGCATCCCTTATACTGCACAGGCATCAATAAGTAACTGGCTTGACCTTATGAAAAAGGTCAGAAAGGCACATTCAATAAAAGGTCCAAAGTTTATGAATATCCTGTCTCCCTGCAACCGTGGGTGGAGGTCAAGAACCGATGATGCAGTCTTATTGAGCAGGCTGGCTGTAGATACATGCTACTGGCCTTTATATGAGGTTGAAAATGGTGTAACACGTGTAACATTCAAACCAAAAGAGAAAAAGCCAATCGTAGATTTTCTCAAACCCCAGGGAAGATTCAGACATCTCTTCAGTCCTGAAAATGAATGGATAATAAAGAAGCTTCAGGAAGATGTTGATAAAGAATGGGAAAGACTCTTGAAAGAATCATCCAAATAATAACTTTCTATTCTTTAATTAGCCCTCAGGAATCGTATCAACAGAAGCGAATTTCGGCTCATGGAGAGGTATAAGTATATCTGCCATATCCCTGACCTTTAACAGAATATCATATGCCTCATATACATTTACAAGTGTACCAGGTGGTATAACCTCCATTTCTAATGCCCTAATCTTTAGAGGAGGTTCAAAATTTTCCATTATTACACAAAAACCTGTTATTGCAGCAATCCCACAAGAAGTGTTTATAAGTACGGTCAACCCACCATCTGTATGGGCAGGGGTATGGATAACTCTTATGCCGGGTAGAATCTCCTGGTCTTCAGTTATTTTTATAATCTGATTATTCTTTTCGATGTCTTCTATCCATTCCTCCATATAACGAAAATCCAGAGGATGTAAATTATGAATCCGCTCAAGCTCTTTCTCATGTATGAAAAATGTAGCATTGATACACTTACTATCGTTTTCACAGTGGTCGTTATGTAAATGGGTATGTATGACGATCTCTATATCCTCTGGTTTAAGACCCCATCTGGCTAAGCCTTCTTCAAAGGTGTAAATCTTTCCTCCAATAGCCCTTTCCCTTTCTTTAGAAATTAAAGGAGAATATTCTCCTGTATCTACCAGGACTTTTTTATCTCCACCTTCAATGTACCAGCAATATATAGGAATTGTATAAGGTTCTCCGTATCCACTCTGATATGTCATCATACCCTTATCAAATGCCTTTGTGCCCATTACAATTGGGTGTATTTTATAGTTGTTCATAACTACTTACCCTCCTTTTATTTCATATCATTATCTTACTTATTATACTCTTTCATATCTATACAAAATAAGTTTTTATAGACACCTCATATCTTTTTTTACACACCCCTACACCCCTCTTTTTAGAGGGGAAATGATAATGTAGATAATTCTTAGGTGGATAAGTATAATGTAAATTCCTTTTATTAAAAGAATGAATTCCATATATCCCCTCTATTAAGAGGGGATTAAGGGGTGTGTTAG
>JBNAVX010000165.1:0-4169 GCA_049700155.1 Thermodesulfovibrionales bacterium | reverse complement strand
TTTGGTATTTTAAGAGCAGATGCAGTTGACTTCCCAATGAAGAGGGAACTGAAAGCAGAATTTAAGTTTTGAGGAGTTTGATACAGTAATGATGCAGTTGACTTCCCAATGAAGAGGGAACTGAAAGTTCCTGGCAAAGAGGAGTATATCCTTATGCTTACGATGATGCAGTTGACTTCCCAATGAAGAGGGAACTGAAAGTCTCCTTTCTGGTTTCAGGTGAAGCATCAATCTCATGATGCAGTTGACTTCCCAATGAAGAGGGAACTGAAAGTTATCTACTACATAAGCTATAGTAATAAATAAACGTGATGCAGTTGACTTCCCAATGAAGAGGGAACTGATTAAACGACAGTCTAAGAGTCTAAAAGTCGGGAAGTCTAAAAGTTGAACAGATATTCAAAAGCAAAAACTCTTAGACTTTTAGACTAAAAACTTTTAGACTGTAGTTAACCTAAGAGTCTAAAAGTGAAGAAGAAAATAGGCAGTTTTAAAGATTTAATAGTGTGGCAGAAGAGCATTGAGCTTTTTAAGGCAGCATGTGAGGATGTAGAAAAGTTTCCAAACAAAAGAGCTGCATGGATTATCGAAGAGCAGATGTTAGATGCCCTGGGATCCATAAGTGCCAACATAGCAGAGGGATTTGGTAGAAAAGGCAAGTCAGAATTTGCTTATCATTTAGGTGTAGCTAAAGGTTCTGCAACCGAAAGTCAGGACTGGTATGAGAAAGTTAGACTTCTTGAGTTTTTAGATGAAGAAACAGTTGACGAACGCATCAGGGTCTTAGAGGAAATTCAAAAAATGCTCAATACACTGATAAGCAAGGTATCCAACTCTTAGACTTTTAGACTGGTGACTTTTAGACTGTAGTTATATCCAATGAAGAGGGAACTGATTAAACGACAGTCTAAGAGTCTAAAAGTCGGGAAGTCTAAAAGTTGAACAGATATTCAAAAGCAAAAACTCTTAGACTTTTAGACTAAAAACTTTTAGACTGTAGTTAACCTAAGAGTCTAAAAGTGAAGAAGAAAATAGGCAGTTTTAAAGATTTAATAGTGTGGCAGAAGAGCATTGAGCTTTTTAAGGCAGCATGTGAGGATGTAGAAAAGTTTCCAAACAAAAGAGCTGCATGGATTATCGAAGAGCAGATGTTAGATGCCCTGGGATCCATAAGTGCCAACATAGCAGAGGGATTTGGTAGAAAAGGCAAGTCAGAATTTGCTTATCATTTAGGTGTAGCTAAAGGTTCTGCAACCGAAAGTCAGGACTGGTATGAGAAAGTTAGACTTCTTGAGTTTTTAGATGAAGAAACAGTTGACGAACGCATCAGGGTCTTAGAGGAAATTCAAAAAATGCTCAATACACTGATAAGCAAGGTATCCAACTCTTAGACTTTTAGACTGGTGACTTTTAGACTGTAGTTATATCCAATGAAGAGGGAACTGAAAGCCTGTCAATGTCATAGATTTCTACAGGCAACTATCTATGCACCTCAGCGGTCAATCCTTCTGTAAAAAGTCAGAAATGACATACCTGTAATATAATGACGAATAGCATTGGATGTGTCCATGATTGTTGATTTTAGTAAGCACTGCAAAAGGTGAACAGAAGTCTAAGAAGATAGCATAATCGCATGGAGACTTAATCTGAAACCCTTGCGAAAGAAAAATCTTGTGGTAAAATTTACAGTAGAATATCCAAAAGAACTTCAAGTATAGTAGATGTAGTAGAATTATACTTAAAAATTTGAGGAAACTTTGGAATTAGAACTTCTTATTTTAACTTCCTTTGTAGTGCTCTTAATTGTTATTTTCTTCGTGTTGAGGAAAAGGACTGATAGGCTGAATCTTATACTGGAGTCATTAGGGCTTCAGAAGTCATTCTTTTTGTTATCCTATAAGATGAAAAAGAAATATAAGAACGAGCCAGTATATTTATGCTATTTGGGATATTCAGGTCAAAAGAGTTCAGAACAAAATATTGAGTTTGCTTTTTCATGCCAGAGTGCTGCTGGTTTTAGCGTTAATCGTAGCAAGGATATGGGAATTCTTGAAGATAAATTTGGAGTTGTGAAAACAGGTCAGCCAGACTTTGACAGTAAATTTATAATTATCTCCAATCATCCTGATAAGATAGCAAAATTTTTATATTCTACAGAAGCAAAAAAACTCATAGAGGACCTGTTCACTGAGTGGGTCAAAGAGATTGAACTTGATGGTAAGTATCTTAAAGCTAAAATTAAAATGAATGCCAGGTGTGATCTATCATTACTTAAAGAACTTCCCGAGCAACTTCTGAAATTGAGAGAAATGTTAATAGTAAATAAGGCAATAAATGTTAAAGATAGAGAAGCTATCTCTCAAATCCCCCTTTATTTACTCTATATCGTTCCACCATTACTTAGTATTACAGCGGTTGTATTATCCATATATTTAATGCACCTTGCAAAAAATGATTTTGAGCCTATAAGTTCAGCAAGCATGATATTGACATCCCTTATATTATTTTTTCCTGTAGCATTACTTTATCTTTATTCTGCTTTTAAAATCACCATGAAGTATCCTGCATCCTATAAGAAATTCACAGTTTCTTTTTTCCTGACAGTTATCTTGTTTTTTTGTACCAATCCCTTTTTGCAAGCAGTAAATGGTTACTTTGATAAATCATCTTCTGAAAAGATAGAATGTGTGGTTGTAAATAAAATTGCAGGAGAAGGACAAAGTTATAGTCTTTTGGTTGAAACTCCAGAAAAAGCGGGAAAAAGCATAAAAAATAACCCGGTGGAAAAGTACTTTCAAAACTTAAATTTTTTCTCTCTGCGAATTTCTGTGAAAAGAGAAGAATATCTGATGGCAAAACCATATTCTACTATGGCATCAATCTATCTGCGTAAAGGAGCCCTTGGTATAAAATGGATAGAAGGATATCGAGTATATAGGCTTATAGAAGGTTCAAATCGCCAGTAAGACTAAAAAATAAAGGGTACTCGCCCGCTCTCTTTCCACTAACCTTTGATAGTCTTGACAGCACCGATATTTCCCTTTTATAACACTTTATTCGCTCAAGATATTTTACACTGTCCTATTCATTATGGAATATATCCTGTTTCTGATTGTCCCTAACAATAATATGATAAATACCCTATGGGAATTCTTACGTGGTGACTTCGCCATTGCGACAAAATACAATTGCATTCTTAATATATGCAAACCTCGCCACTAATCTTTTACCTATTATCCTGATTGTCACCTTTGCTAATCCCGGATTATGATTATATTGCACTATTGCCTCACATAAAATCCACTCCAACTTTTCTTTGTGTCCTTCAGATACATAAGAAGATTCTAAGACCCTTTTGTAAGCTATGAATACCTTCTGGTCATAAATCCTCTATCGTTGCCTTCTGGGTCTTCATATAGATTTTTGATGAGGCAATTCGATGGCTTGAATTTAATTTATAATAGACTGCATAATAGTTTTATTAAGATTTATTTTTAATTTTAGACTGAGGATTTTTATGCTAAGGTGTATATTAAGGGCGAAGATACATATGGCGACTGTTACTGAGTCCAATCTCTCTTATGAGGGGAGTCTCTCCCTTGATAAAGAAATTTTGAAGAAGGCTGGTATTCTTCCATACGAACAGGTGATGGTAAGCAACCTTAACAATGGAGAGAGGTTTGAGACTTACGTCATCCCAGGTAAAAAAGGCGAAGTATGTCTGAATGGTCCTACTGCACGCAAAGGTGTTGTAGGTGATAAAATTATCATTTTTTGTTATGGATATGTGGAAGACAGTAAAGTAAACAAATTCAGACCAAGGATTATCCATCTCGATGAAGATAATAAAATGGTCAGTCTAAAGTAATATTAAACCTCTGAGGTAAATTCTTTCTTCAGAAGAAATTAAAACCCGCTCAAATTATCATGCCGATATAAAAGATTTTGGAGCACTTCTTTTAACCCATATTATTCATAAAATCTTTGGCAGATGCAGTGTTTGAGCGGATTTAAATTCTTTCGAAGAAAGAATTTACCTCGGAGGCTCGATTTTAATCGAGCCGAGAATGAGCGAGAATATTGCATCTGCCACTTACTAATAAAATTTATGAATTAAGTGTGTTAAAAGGTAAAAATTTTTTGGAAAAGACACAGAAAGGTGAAATACG
>JBNAVX010000164.1:0-4362 GCA_049700155.1 Thermodesulfovibrionales bacterium | reverse complement strand
CTTGAAGATAAAGGATATTTAAAGAATTTACTTAAAAACTTTTGACATTACGAAAACTTTTGAGAGGAGGTTGGAATGAAAAAGGTATTTACAATCTTATTTGTAATGGTTTTGGGGATGATGCTTTTTTCATGTGCTCAGAGAAGGGCAGTACAGCTACCACCAGCAGTCCCTCAGGAAACAAAAGCACCCGAAGTGAGACCAGAAAAAAGGGTTCCAGAAGAAAGGGTTACAGAGGAACAGGTTGCTAAGATTGAGACGAGGGAAGTAGAAGTACCAAAATATGTTGAGGAAAAAGGTCTTTTTGAGGATATACACTTTGACTTTGACAAGTATGATATAAGACCTGATGCGAAACCAATACTCGAGTCAGTAGCAGAGTGGCTCTTTAAAAATAAGTCTGCTATGCTCCTTATAGAAGGTCACTGCGATGAAAGGGGTACTAATGAATACAATCTAGCTCTTGGAGATAGAAGGGCAAAGGCAACGAAAGACTACTTAATAGCACTTGGTATTCCATCAGGAAGGATACAGATAATGAGCTATGGAGAAGAAAAACCGCTCTGTACAGAAAAGACAGAAGAGTGCTGGCAGATGAACAGAAGGGCCCATTTTGTGATTCTGAAGGGGAAATAGTGTTTACAAAGCTCAAAACTCAAAACTTAAAACTCAAAAATTGCGTCTTCTTTCCATTACTTTTAATTCAATTTTTGCTATTTGGTTGTGCCTCTCTATCTGATTTTGAATCTTTAAGGAATGATGTTAACCAGTTGAGAAGAGATACCTATGAAATAAGAAAAGATGTTAATGATCTGAAGACAAAAACAGAAGATGTAATAAAAGAAAAGGACCTCAAGGCATTCAGGGAAAGCCAGGCAGAGATTCACTCACGGGTATCAGATTTATCAAAGGAACTTCAGTTTCTGACCGGAAAATTTGATGAAAGCAAATACTCTATGGAAAAACTGCAAAAAGATTCAGCATCTGAAATAAATCTTTTAAAGGCTGAGTTAACAAATATTGCTGGACAGATCAAAGAGATAAAGGAGAAACTGAATAGGCTTGAGTCACGTTCAAAGGAAGCTGAGAAAAAGCTTGAGGAATCTAAAAAAGAACCACAGCAAGAGCCATCAGTTTCGAAGGATAAGATGTCAATGTATGAAGTAGCATACGATGCCTTTAAAAATAAAAGATATAAAGAAGCAAGAGAGAAGTTTGATGCATTTATAAAGGAATATCCACAGGATGAACTAACTGATAATGCATACTTCTGGATTGCAGAAACATATTATGCTGAAAAGGACTTTGAAGGAGCAATACTTGCATACGAGGTTATTCTAAAGAAATTCCCTAAGAGCGAAAAAGCCCCTAATGCCCTTTTAAAACAAGGTCTATCTTTTGTAGAGATTGGAGACAGAAAGACAGCCAAGACGATATTCGAAAAGGTTATGGAGGACTATCCATCCTCAAAAGAGGCAGAACTTGCAAAGAAAAAGATAGAGGAGATTGAAAAAAAGGAAAGAAAGAAAAAATGAAAGTTCTAAAAGACAGTTATCAACGGACTATTGATTATCTTAGGGTATCAATAACTGATAGGTGTAATCTCAGATGTATTTACTGTATGCCTTCAGGTGGACTGATTCCGATAGAACACAAAGAGATTCTTAGTTATGAAGAGATAATAAGGGTTATCAAAATAGCATCTGAAATTGGTGTCAGAAAAATACGCATAACTGGTGGAGAGCCTCTGGTAAGAAAAAATGTTGTTTATCTTATTGCATCAATTAAAAATATAAATAGTATCGCAGATCTAAGCCTTACGACGAACGGAATCCTTCTTTCAAGATTTGCAGAAGAATTAAAAGATGCCGGGTTAGACAGGGTTAATATCAGTCTTGATTCATTAAATCCTGAAAGATATAGAAAGATAACGAGGAGCGGGGACTTAGAACTTGTTCTTAAAGGGATTGAAGCGGCTGAAAAGGTTGGGTTAAATCCTATAAAGATAAATATGGTTCCAATCAGAAATGTTAACAACGACGAGATTGAGGATTTTGCCAGATTGACTTTAAAGGCTCCTTATCAAATCAGGTTTATTGAATATATGCCCTTTGGCTCTGAAGAGATGTGGAGTCCTGAGAAATTTATCTCTACTGAGGAGATAAAATCTATTGTTAAAAGTATCGGTAATATTTCACCTGTAAAAATAAAAAAATCAGGACCTGCAAGATATTATAGATTTGAAAATGCTCCTGGTGTAATTGGTTTTATCAGTCCTATTAGCAACCATTTCTGTAATGAATGTAACCGCCTAAGATTGACTGCTGACGGAAAACTAAGACCATGTCTATTCTCAGAGACAGAGATAGATTTGAAGCCAGCGCTACGTGGTGGTGCATCAGATGATGAAATACTACGACTTATAAAGCTTTCTATTGAAGTAAAGCCAAAAGGACATAATATAAGTCCAGAGAAACTATCCTCCATTATTAAAAACAAGGAATTTTGCAGGAGACCGATGTCAAGGATAGGAGGATAGATTGAGTCGGGGCGAAAGGATTTGAACCTTCGACACCACGGTCCCGAACCGTGTGCGCTACCAGGCTGCGCTACGCCCCGTTAAAAAATAATAAAAATCAATTCTATATAAAGTCAAGCTAAGTGACAGTTATAATATATCTACTATGGTGTCTTTGGAATAATATATGTACAGGAAGGGTTGCCATCAGATATACACTCTGAACGAACTACATCTTTACTTAAGAGTTCTCTGAACATCTGTAATTGGTATTTACAGGCTTCTTTGAATTCTGAGGCAATCTTAAAGATAGGACAGTTATATTGTTTCAAAATGTAACTATTGTTATCTTCAAAGAGGTCTATAAGATATCCATCTGAATCAAGAATATCTCCCAAGGTATAGACTTTCTCATGTAGGCTCTTTTTATCCATAAGAGCCTCTCTTTTGTCCCTGAGGATTCTTTCTTTACGCCATCTGAAGATATCATCTACCTTCTCACGACCTTCATTCTTTTCAATATCTCTCAATGCATTTAAGGTGAAGTTATGGTATGCCTTTTGGAAGAGATCATCTGCTTTTTCTGTAAGTTTATAAAGAAATGCTGGTCTGCCAACACCGTGTCTTTTTGCAAAATAATCTACAAAACCTTTTCTCTCAAGGGAAAGTAAGTGTTGTCTGATCCCCATTGGAGTAATACCCATTTGTATACTCAGTTCTTCTATTGAAAGAGGACCCTTTTTCTTGAGAAGTAGTAAAATCTTCTCTCTCGCTGGATTCTCATTTATTAATGTTACCACAAGGTAAAGAATAGCATAAGTTTATGAGTTTTTTCAATATTTTGATAAAAATATTATTAAATTATCTTTACCTGCTTTGATTAAAACCTTAAAGAAACTTAATTTTAAGCTTTGATTAAATATAGAAATATTTTTCTCCATATGAAATAATAAGAAAACAATAATTTTTCTCGAATCAAGGAGGTTAAGTTGTTTGATAAATGTCCTGGGGCTGCTAATATTAAGACCCCAACTCTCAAGATAAAGAGATGTCCTGAGTGTGGAGCAGAGGTAGAGGTCTTTTCTAATGACTTCTCAGCAATATGCAAAGGTTGCGGTTTCACTATATATGAAGACATAGATTCGTGTATAAGATGGTGTAAATATGCTGAGAAATGTGTTGGTGAAGAAGTCTATAAGAAATTCAGAGATAAAGAAAAGTCAAAATAAAAATTCCTCAGACTTATATTCTCTAAAGAAATTATACAGTGTAAAAAAAACAGAGATATATCAGAAACTTGAAGACTTTCAGAGAATATGGCTGAAAGGAAGTGATGAAGATATCTTTGAAGAGCTTGCATTTTGTATTCTTACCCCTCAATCAAAGGCAAAGGTCTGCTGGAAGGTTATTGAGAGACTTAGATTAAAAAATCTTTTGCACAGTGGTTCTTCAGAAAAAATCAGAAGAGAAATAAGAGATGTGAGATTCAAAAATAAAAAAGCTGCTTATTTAATAGAGTCAAGGTCTCTTTTTTCAAGAAATGGAAGGCTTTGTATAAAGTCAGTAATAGGAGGATTTAAGGATATACGTAAATGCAGAGAATGGCTTGTCAAGAATATTAAAGGCATTGGTTATAAGGAAGCAAGCCATTTCCTGAGAAACATTGGGTTTGGAGATAATATTGCTATCCTTGACAGGCATATTCTGAAGAATTTAAAGGAGCTCAACATAATTAGTTATATTCCTAAGTCTCTGAGTAAGTCACAATATTTAAAGATAGAAAAACAGATGAAAGAATGTGTTCGTGCTGAACTGGGAGATAAAAAGTTGTTCCTTATTTCTAA
>JBNAVX010000163.1:0-4418 GCA_049700155.1 Thermodesulfovibrionales bacterium | reverse complement strand
CTTGCATGTGTTAGGCACGCCGCCAGCGTTCGTTCTGAGCCAGGATCAAACTCTCATCAATAACTCTTTGTTGTAATTGACAGTGACCTACTTAAAGTTTTCAAAGAACTTCAAATTTAACGATACCTTAGGGTTCGAGCCTTCTGAGGCTTTTTCTAAGTGGGTGCTTAGGTAAATGCTTAGGCTTTCCCTCTGCTATAAGCTTTGGGACATGCATCACTACATTTACACATCAGCTCCCTTAATGTAGCTGTTCCCTCAGCTTTCAAACAACCTAAGGTATCGAAGAATAATTAAGGCTATACCCTTTGGCACAGCCTTAACTTTTATCAAAGACCAATAAAATATTAAAGCATTCCTATTAATTAAATCATCTATATTAAGAATAACATTTTCAAAGATATAGTCAAAGAGTAAATATTACATATTATAACAAAATATTATTGTTTTTAGTAAATATATAAGAAAATTTCACTTATTATCTCTATTTATCTTATTTTATATTGAAAAATCATTAAATATCAAATTTTTCATTAGATAGAAAGTTGTTTATCCTTTCATGCTGTATTGTGGTCGTAGGACCATGTCCTGGAAAAACTTTAACCTTATCTGGCAACCCCATCAATCTCTTAAAAGATAATTTTAGCTTTTCCATATCTCCACCAAAGATGTCTGTCCTGCCAACAGAGCCCGCGAATAAAGTATCTCCGGTAATAAGTATCTCTTCCCCATATATACAGATTCCACCAGGGCTATGTCCTGGAGTATGAATTACCTTAAATTTTAAATTTCCGATACTAAAATTATAGTCTTCTTCAACAAGGATATCAGGTTCAGGCAAAGGATCAAGGTCATATCCCCAGAATAAAGCCATCTCTACTGAATGCTGATAAATAACTAATTCATCCCGATGAATTATGATCTGTGCATTCGTCTCTTTTTTTAGTTCTGGTAATGCACCAACATGGTCAAAATGTGCATGAGTACAGATAATGAACTTCACCTTAAAATTATTCATATTAATCACGTCAAGAATCTTCTCTGGCTCATCACCGGGGTCAACTATTAAAGCCTCATTTGTTATCTCATCTGCTATTATGATACAGTTTGCTTCAAGAGGTCCAACAACAATATTTTTTATTATCATTCTTTCTCTGATTTTTTAAATCTTTGCTTAAAAAAATTTAGAACATAAAATGCTTCTTCATTTTTCAAAACAAGACTCAAAACAAAAAATATTCCTAAACATAGACCAATTATTCCAGATAGATAAAAGGTTTTATAAAGTATTCTCCCCTCAAAATGCCAAATATCGCTCCTTATTAGCATTCCACCTATTATACCCATTATTAATGATGCAAGGGCTGTTTTAACAAAAGATCGTATCAACATCTTTGTATTGATTCCTTTAATCTTTCTTCTGAGAAATAAAAACAATAGGGTAAAATTAAGACTTGAAGCAAGACTGTTTGCAAGTGCAAGACCGCTGTGCTTCATAGGCTTCATCAGTATAATACTCAATATTACATTCATTAATAAAGCTGATATAGCTATTTTAACCGGTGTTTTAGTATCCTGCATTGAATAGAAACTTGCAGTTATAACTCTGACTCCTACAACAGCCCATATTCCTATTGAATAGAATAAAAGAGCTTGGGCAGTCCCCAGAGTTGCAAGATAATTGAACATCCCTCTCTGAAAGAGAATATTTACTATTGGCTCTCTCAAAAATATCAGTCCAGCCATTGAAGGTAATGTAATAAAAAAGAGTAACCTCATAGAGAAAGAAAGATCATCACATAATTTATTAAATTCGCCTTTAGCTACATGTTCTGATAATGTAGGTAGAACTGCCATTCCCATGGCGACTCCGAATATCCCGATTGGAAACTGAATAAGTCTCATAGAATAATAAAGATAAGTAATACTTCCTTCAGGTAAATAAGTCCCAAGAATTGTACTTATGAATATATTTATCTGTGCTACTGCCATCCCCATAGTTGCAGGGAGGATGAGTATTGACATTTTTTTTAATCCCTGATGTCTGAAATTAAAATCAGTTTTAAGGCTATATCCCTCTTTAAAAAAAGAGGGGAGCTGAAATGCAAATTGCAAAAGACCTCCACACACAACTCCAATCGCAACAGCAATTATAGGCTGTTCCATTCTGGAAGAAAGTAAGATAACTGAAACAATTATTGCGATATTAAGCATTGCCGGGGCTAAAGCTGGAATGAAAAAAACTTTTCTGGTATTTAAGGAACCCATTATGAGTGCTGCAAAACTTATAAACAAGAGAAAGGGAAACATTATCCTTGTTAAAACTACTGTCAGCGAAAATTTACTTGGATTGTCAAGAAAGCCAGGAGCAATAAGACTCACAATAATGGGAGCAAATATAATCCCTGCAATACAGATAACACCAAGAAATGTCAAAATAAATGTAAAAGTAACACTTACAAGTCTTTTTGCCTCCTCTATACCTTTTTTTGTATGGTATTCTGTTAAGACAGGGATGAAAGCCGAAGACATAGATCCCTCTGCAAAAAGTTCTCTTAATAGATTTGGGATTCTGAAGGCTACAAAAAATGTATCAGCAACACCTGTTGCACCAAAAAAATTTGCAAGTATCATATCTTTCAAATATCCGAGAATTCTACTGATAAAAGTGGCAACGCTCATGAGTCCTGCTGCCCTTGCTATATGATGTTTTTCCTCCATACTGACCCCATTATATCATAGAGGAATGGTTGCAAAAGCTTTTATGCCTTCTTTAAAATTTATTTATGAGTATTCTCACTAAGATAGTTGAAAAAAAGAAAGAAAGATTATCTGCTTTAAAGTCAAAGATTACTCTAAAAGATATTAAGTCAATGGCATCTGATTCTGAAACACCCAAAAATTTTGTCGGTGTTATTAGGAGGGATTCAGGACACATAAGACTTATTGCAGAGATTAAAAAAGCCTCTCCACTAAAAGGTATTCTTAGACAAGAGTTTGACGCTGTTAAAATAGCAATAATATATAGAAGAAAAAATGTTAATGCAATCTCTGTAATTACCGAAGAAGATTTTTTCCAGGGTAAGATAGAATATCTTCTCGATGTAAAAAGAGCAACTAATATACCGATACTGAGGAAAGACTTTATTTTTGATGAATATCAGATTTATGAGTCAAGGGCTAATGGATCTGATGCAATTCTTTTGATTGCCTCAATTCTCACTGAAAAACAGGGCATGGAGTTCTTACACCTCGCTAGAGAATTAGGATTATCTGTAATATTTGAAGTACATAATTTTAAAGAGCTTGAGATGGCATTAAATGCAAATGTAGATATAATTGGTATTAACAACAGAGATTTGAAAACACTAGATGTTAATCTAAATACAACTTTTGAACTTAAAAGAGAAATCCCTGAAGATAAGATAGTCGTAAGTGAAAGCGGTATTAAAACAAGAGAAGATGTTAGAAGACTTGAAGACATAGGGATTGATTCTATACTTATTGGAACAGCATTTATGGAGGCAGAGGATATAGGTAAAAAGATTGACGAAATTATGGGCAGGATAAGATAAAAATAAATTAGAAAATGTATGTTAGAGTAAAAATATGTGGAATAACAAATCTCGATGATGCCCTTGCTGCTGTTGATTTCGGAGCTGATGCCATTGGTCTTGTATTCTATCCAAAAAGTCCTCGATGTATATCACAAAATAGAGCAGAGGAGATAATCAAAAAGCTTCCTTCATTTATCACAACTGTTGGGGTCTTTGTAAATGAAAAAACCGAAAATATCGAGAAAATAGCTCATTCAACTGGTATTGATGTTATCCAACTACACGGCGATGAACCTCCAGAGATGTGTAATCTTTCAAGACGCATAATTAAAGCTATAAGGGTAAAATCATTAGAAAGTCTTGATCCACTTATAAATTATAAAGATAAGGTATCTGCATTTTTACTTGATACATTTACACCTGATATTTTTGGAGGAAGCGGACAGATATTCAATTGGGATATTGCTGTAGATGCCAAAATTTTTGGAAAGATCATACTTGCAGGAGGTCTTAATACAAATAATATTGTAGATGCAATAAGTCGTGTAAAACCTTATGGTGTAGATGTCAGTAGTGGTGTTGAGTCAGAAAAAGGGAAAAAAGACCACAAGAAGATGAAACTCTTCATAGAATTAGCAAAAAAGGTAAATATTGAATAGTCCAGGAGTAAGTTTTAGCCCACTTAATTCATAAATTTATGAGTGAAGCTCCCTGACTTTAGTCGGGGCTTCACTTTCTTTGAGGGGCTATGCCCCTCAAACTCCCAAAAGGATTTTTATTTCCTTTGGGGATTCAAAGGGGCAAGTCCCTTTGAGTTTTACGAAAACTGCCCTGCCATTCATCCCAGATTAAAGATCGGGG
>JBNAVX010000162.1:0-4450 GCA_049700155.1 Thermodesulfovibrionales bacterium | reverse complement strand
TGTAACCCTATTAATAATTTCTTCTTTCTGAATAGGTATCTCTTTAATCCCTGCTATCTCCATCTTTCTGATAGCAGCCTTTGTAATCTTACCACCCTCTTTAACAATGACCTCTTTTGTGGAAGGATCTATAATATTCTGTAAAGACTTAACACCCACAAGTACTTCACTTACAGGTCGCAAGAACTTATTTCCTTCTATCTTTATATCCTCTACAGGATAAAAAATCTTTAGCAAGTCTTCATTCGTATAACCTAATGCCTTAAGAACTATAGTTGCGGGAAGCTTCCTCCTCCTATCAATCCTGACATAAAGAATGTCCTTTGTATCAAACTCAAAATCAAGCCATGAACCACGTGATGGTATTACTCTTGCAGAATAAAGTAATCTACCAGTTATATGTGTTTTACCTTTATCATGGCTAAAAAATACACCTGGAGAACGATGGAGCTGGCTTACAACAACACGTTCTGTACCATTTATGACAAAGGTTCCTGTATCTGTCATTAGAGGCATCTCACCTATATATACATCCTCTTCTCTTGACTCCTTTAATCTTTTGTTTCCCTTATGATCAACTTCCCATAGATTGAGTTTAACCTTTATCTTCAATGGTGCTGCGTATGTCAATCCTCTCTGGAGACAATCACGAACACCCAGTTTAGGTTCACCTATTGTATAACCTAAAAACTCTATTGAAGCAGTTTCATTATAATCCACTATTGGAAAAACACTCAGGAATGCTGATTGCAATCCTATATCCTCTCTCTTGTCAACAGGGACATCCTTCTGCAAAAATTGTTCATAAGACCTCTTCTGGATCTCTATAAGGTTTGGGACATCCAGAACTGGAGAGACCTTCCCAAAATTCATCCGTTCTCTTAAAACTTTTGCCATACTTCTCCTTTTTCCTTTATTTTCAGGTTTTGAGGGATTAAATTAGTAGATAAATTTTTAATTTTAAAGGGTTTGTTTATTCCTAATTTTATCAAATCCTGCAACTTTTTCACTGAGCAGTTTTGACTCAGGAAAACCTCATTGCAATCGTATTAAATTATATACCTCTTTTAAATCTATTTTTAAACCTTATTTAATCTCAACAGTAGCACCTTGTTCTTCAAGTTTAGCCTTTATAGATTCAGCCTCTTCTTTCGTAACACCTGTCTTAACAGGTTTTGGTGCCCCATCAACAAGGTCTTTTGCTTCTTTAAGTCCCAGATTTGTAAGTTCCCTTACAACTTTGATCACCTGAATCTTCTTCTCTCCTGGCGATGATAGTATTACATCAAAACTCGTCTTCTCCTCAACCGCAGGAGCTGTTGCTGTCTGGGACCCTCCGGGCATAGGAGCAACTGCAACCGGGGCTGAAGCAGTAACACCGTATCTCTCCTCAAATTCTTTTATGAATTTAGACATCTCGATAATCGTCATATTATCGAAAAATTCAAAAACCTGTTCTTTTGAAATCGTCATCCTTCTATCCTCCTTTATTCATTATTAATTTTTATTACACACCCCTACACCCCTCTTTTTAGAGGGGAACCTTTTACCGGTGACCAATGACAATTGTTAACTTTCAACCTTTTTCTTTTTCAATGCCTCCATCGCAAAAACCATTTTACTTAATGTCGCATTGAGCGCAGAAGCAAGCTTGCTGATCGGGGAAGTGAGTAAACCTGCAATCATGGACTGTAAAACTTTCTTAGGTGGAAGCTCAGCCACTGTTTTTATGTCGTCTACTCTGTAAAGCCTTCCTTCAATAATTCCGCTGTTTATCTTGAGCTTTTCATTCTTCTTTGAATACTCAAATACCTTTTTCACAGCAAGTACTGGATCATCATAACCAATAACAATTCCTACAGGACCTTTAAAAAATTCCTTAGCGATAGACACTGGAGTATTATCAGAAGCTAATATAGCAATTGTGTTCTTGACAACCCTATATCTTATATCTCCTTCCCTTAGAATCCTCCTAAATTCTGAAAGCTCACTCACAGTCAAACCGCGATAGTCTGTAAAGATTAGTGCCTTTGCTTTATGAAATTCATCCTTAAGTTCTGCTACAAGTTGCTCTTTTTCTACTCTTTTCAGTTTTTATACCCCCTTTCCAAGCGATGCTATATCAATTGTGATTCCCGGTCCCATTGTTGAAGATACAGAAACCTTTTTAATATATTTACCTTTGCTCGTTGCGGGTTTAGCCTTAATAATTGAATCAATTACTGCTAAAGCATTTTCTACAAGTTTTCGAGTCTCAAAAGAAACCTTTCCTATCGGAACATGAACTATCCCTGCCTTTTCAGCTTTAAACTCTACCTTTCCAGCCTTTATCTCCCTAACAGCTTTTGCAATATCAAATGTAACAGTGCCTAATTTTGGGTTAGGCATCAGTCCTCTTGGACCGAGTATCTTGCCAAGTTTTCCTACAAGACCCATAATGTCTGGGGTTGCAACAGCCTTGTCAAAATCAAGCCAGCCTTTTGTTATCTTCTCTACAATGTCTTCAGCCCCAACAATATCAGCTCCTGCCTCAATTGCCTCTTTCTCTTTTTCACCTTTGGCAAAGACCAGAACCCTGACTTGTTTACCAATGCCATGTGGAAGAACAACAGAGCCCTTAACCATCTGGTCTGATTTCCTCGGGTCAATGCCAAGATTTATTGCAAGATCAACAGACTCATCAAACTTTGCAAATGATGATTCTTTAATAATATTAATAGCCTCTTCAAGAGGATAAGCCTTATTCTTTTCTATCTTTTCTAAGACTGCATTCATCTTTTTTCCCATTTCTACCTCAATTATCTATTATTTCAATTCCCATGCTTCTGGCAGTACCTTTTATTATTTTTACAGCTTCATCAAGAGAATATGCATTAAGGTCAGGAAGTTTCTTTTGCGCTATTTCCTTTATCTGAGTCAAAGTAACTTTTCCTACCTTTTCCTTATTAGGCGTACTTGAACCCTTTATGATACCAGCTGCCTTTTTGAGGAGTTCAGAAGCAGGTGGAGTTTTTGTAACAAATGTAAATGTCCTATCAGAATACACTGTTAACACAACTGGGATAATAGTATCCCCTAATGATTGAGTCTGGGCATTAAAAGCTTTACAGAACTCCATAATATTAATGCCATGTGGACCGAGTGCAGGACCAACAGGTGGTGCTGGATTAGCCTTTCCAGCTGGAATCTGTAGCCTTATCTGAGCAGTTATCTCTTTTTTCTTGGCCATCTATCCTCCGTATCGCAAAATCTCAAATTTCAAGTCTTTATTCCCAGAAACTACTTTGTAATTTGAATTCTGGATTTATATTTAATATTTATTCATGCCTTTTCTACTTGCGAAAAATTAAGCTCTACAGGTGTCTGCCTGCCGAAAATGCTTACCATAACACAAAGCCTTCCATGGTCTACATCAATATCATCAACATATCCAACAAAGTTGGTGAAAGGACCATCTATAATCCTCACTTGCTCACCTTTCTGAAACTGAGTTTTGACTAATGGAACGGGTCCTTTTTCGATCTGCTGCATAATTACAGAAACCTCTTCCTCGGAGAGGGCAACAGGTTTTGTTCCTCCAACAAACCCTGTTACACGAGGTGTATTTCTAACAAGGTGCCATGTTTCGTCATCTAATTCCATCTCAACAAGAATATATCCTGGATAAAATTTCTTGTCACTTTCTCTTTTCTTTCCTCCTCTGAGTTCAACAACCTTCTCCGTGGGAATCAGTATCCTCAATATCTTATCCTGCAGGCCCTTTTTATCACGTTTTTCCTCTAAAGTCTGCTTTACTTTCTCTTCATATCCAGAATAAGTATGGACAACGTACCAGTTTTTACCCATAAACTCTTACCTTAGTGCTAATCCCACCAGTTTTGTCAGGCCAAGGTCTACAACACCTAAAAATAATGAGATGATTATTACAGTAATTATAACAACCCATGTTGAACCAATAAGTTCATCCCTTGAGGGGAAAACAACTTTTTTTAGTTCAATCTTGACTTCCCTGAAAAACTCTTTAATCTTATTTATCATAAATATATTTATCCAAACACTCTAATTATTTCTTATTTATTTAGCAGGCCAGGAGGGATTTGAACCCCCAACCCTCGGATTTGGAGTCCGATGCTCTAGCCGTTAGAGCTACTGGCCTATCTTTTTTAAATTCCAAACCTCAAATACCCGATATTTGATTTTTATAATTTGATTATCTATTATTTCTAAGACTTTGTCTCCTTATGTATTGTATGCCTTCTGCAGTGCCTGCAGTATTTTTTTAATTGAAGTTTCTCTGTCGTATTTTTCTTATTTTTTGTACTAGAATAATTTCTATTTTTACATTCAGTACATTGAAAAAGAATTATATCACGCATAACTTTTTTCTCCTAATATTTTTCACTCCAGCACCTCAGTAACAACACCAGCCCCTACTGTCCTTCCTCCTTCC
>JBNAVX010000161.1:0-4508 GCA_049700155.1 Thermodesulfovibrionales bacterium | reverse complement strand
TTTTATAAAAAACCTAACACACCCCTTAATCCCCTCCATTATCCTTTCCCCTCTAAAAAGCATTTACATTTTTTCCCCCTCTAAAAAGAGGGGTGAAGGGGTGTGTAAAAAAAAGATATACAGATTTTTCTAAAAAACTTATTTCGGACATGTTTGTTTTATGATATTTTATCAATGTGTGTAGATAAGCTATAATTGTTTTAGAAAAGGAGGCTTATATAAAAAAGTTGCCAGATAGAAAAGGCTATTTTGGTATTTATGGAGGACGTTTTGTCCCTGAGACTCTAATGCCAGCTCTCAGAGAACTTGAATATGCATTCCTACAGTCAAAAAAAGATAGAGATTTCCAGAAAGAACTCAGTCATCTACAGAAGACATATATAGGAAGACCCACACCTCTTTACTTTGCAAAAAGGTTTACTGAGTATCTTGGAGGTGCAAAGATATATCTGAAACGTGAGGACCTTGCACATACTGGTGCCCATAAAATAAATAATGCTATAGGACAGGCATTACTTGCAAAAAAGATGGGAAAAAAAAGACTGATTGCAGAGACAGGGGCTGGTCAGCACGGCGTTGCAACAGCTACAGGGGCTGCACTTGTAGGTCTGGAATGTGAAATATATATGGGCACTGAGGATATAAAAAGGCAGGCATTAAATGTATTCAGAATGAAGCTCCTTGGAGCAAAAGTTACAGAAGTCCCTGTTGGTTCAAAAACATTGAAGGATGCTATTAATGAGGCATTGAGAGATTGGACTACAAATGTACGTACTACACATTATGTGCTTGGTACTGTATTTGGTCCTCATCCTTTTCCAGTTATGGTCAGGGAGTTTCAGTCTATTATAGGTAAAGAGGCGATAAAACAGATTCTCAAAGCAGAAAGCAGGCTTCCTGATTATCTCATCGCATGTGTTGGTGGTGGAAGCAACGCCATCGGGCTCTTTTATGCATTTCTTACTTATCATTCATCACATATGGCGCATGATGTAAAAATGATTGGTGTTGAGGCTGGTGGTGAAGGGATAGAGACAGGCAGACATGCTGCAAGGTTTGCAGGTGGTTCACTCGGTGTTTTCCAGGGGTGTAAGAGTTATCTCCTTCAGGATGATGATGGAAATGTGCTCGGGACACACTCTATTGCAGCTGGTCTTGATTATGCCTCTATAGGTCCGGAACACCCCTACCTCAGAGACAAGGGACTTATTCAGTACACATATGCAACAGATGAAGAGGCACTGTCTGCCTTTGAGCTTTTATCAAGGACAGAAGGTATTATACCAGCCTTAGAGAGTGCACATGCCCTTGCAGAAGTTGTGAAACTTGCTCCAAAACTTTCCAGGGAAATGATAATAATAGTTAATCTTTCTGGTCGGGGTGACAAAGATGTTCAGCAGGTTGCAAGGGTTAAGGGGATAGAGTTGTGATTTCAAAGATTGAAGAAGCATTTAGAAAATTAAAGAAAAAAGAGAAAAAGGCCTTTATCCCTTATATTATGGCTGGTGATCCATACTTAAGAAAGACAAAGGAGCTGGTATTAATTTTTGAAGAATGTGGAGCTGATATTGTTGAGCTTGGTGTTCCCTTTACAGATCCGCTCGCTGATGGTCCTACGATTCAGAGGGCTTCTGAAAGGGCATTAGAGAAAGGTATAACATTGAAAAAAGTAATTGGTTTTGTAAAAGAACTGAGGGAACATACTGAAATACCAATTGTCCTTATGACTTATTATAACCCTGTATTTAAGTATGGTGAGGAAGATTTTGTAAAAGACGCAAAGGATTCAGGAGTTGATGGAGTAATCATACCTGACCTGCCCCCTGATGAGGCAAGAAGTTTTATAATTTTATCAAGGAAGGCATGTCTTGACACGATATTCTTGCTTGCACCTACATCAACTACTGACAGGGTCAGAAAGGTAGTAAAAGAGTCAAAAGGTTTTATATACTATGTCTCGATAACAGGTATAACAGGTAGCAGAATTTTGTTAAATGGTTCTATAGAAACTCAGATTAATGAGATAAGAAAATATACTGATAAGCCCATAGCAGTTGGTTTTGGAGTTTCTACTCCTGAAGAGGCTTCAGCAGTATCCAAGATTGCTGATGGTGTGATAGTAGGAAGCGCTATAGTTAAGAGAGTTAATGAGTCGCCTGAGGAATTCAGGAAATATATTATGAGCTTGAGAGAGGCAATAGGATAATGGCTTGGTTTAAAAAGACAAAAGATGTAAGCTCTGAGAAAAAGGTAAAGATACCAGAAGGTTTATGGGTTAAGTGCGAAAGCTGTAAGGAGATCGTTTACAGGAAGGAAATCAATAAAAACCTCAAGGTTTGTCCAAAATGTAATTATCATTTTAGGATCGGTGCCAAAGAAAGATTAAAGCTTCTTGTTGATGAAGGGAGCTTTATAGAGTTAGATGAAGGTTTAATAGCAGATGACCCTCTAAATTTTAAAGACACAATATCTTATCTGGACAGGATAAAGGAAAATCAGAAAAAGAGCGGACTTAAGGAAGCTGTTGTTTCTGGTGATGCCTTAATAAAAGGTTACCCCGTCTCTCTTGTTGTAATGGACTTTTCTTTCATGGGAGGTAGTATGGGCTCTGTTGTGGGTGAGAAGGTTGTTAGGGCAGCAGAACGTTCTCTTGGAGAAAAGAAGCCTCTTATAACAGTATCTTCTTCAGGAGGCGCAAGGATGCAGGAGGGCATATTCTCCCTGATGCAGATGGCAAAGGTCTCTGCTGCAATAGCAAAGCTGAAAGATAACGGAATACTTTTTATATCTGTCATATCTGATCCTACTTTCGGAGGTGTTACTGCAAGTTTTGTTATGCTTGGAGATATAATTATTGCTGAGCCAAGGAGTCTGATAGGTTTTGCAGGACCAAGGGTTATTGAGCAGACGATAAAACAACCCCTCCCCGAGGATTTTCAGAGGGCAGAGTTTCTTCTCGAGCATGGTCTCATCGATATGGTTGTAGATAGAAAAAATTTGAGGGATGTGTTAGCAAAGCTCATAGAACTTCTGCAATGAGCTATAGCCAGACAATCACCTACATCTACAATCTCAGAAAACACGGAATCAAATTTGGACTGAATAATATAAATAGATTGGTATCTATTTTTGGGGATCCTCATAAGTCATTTCTTTCTGTCCATGTTGCAGGGACGAATGGAAAGGGGTCAACTTCAGCCATAATTGCATCTATTCTGAGAAAGTCAGGACTCAGAGTAGGGCTTTTCACATCACCACATCTTATAAGTTTCACAGAGAGAATAAGGGTTAACGGTGAGGAGATAAGTCAAGAAGATGTTATTAATTTAGCTGAGGAGATCAGAGAGAAAATTGAATATATCGTTTCTTTTGATCCAGATTTTTCTCCCACCTTTTTTGAAGTAGTAACTGCAATGGCATTTCTTTATTTCCAGAGAAAAGGTATAGACATAGCTGTGATAGAAGTGGGGATGGGTGGGAGACTGGATGCTACTAATATTGTGACACCTGAAATATCAGTAATAACAACAATAGGTTTAGACCATATGGAGTTTCTCGGTGGCACGCTCAGAGAAATAGCATATGAAAAGGCAGGCATCATAAAAGAAGGTATTCCTGTAGTTGTTTCTTCGCAGGTTCCAGAAGCACTGAAGGTTATTAATGAAAAGGCTGATGAAAAAAAATCAAGGGTTTATATTTATGGTAGAGATTTTTCATCAATTCTGAAAAGTGCAGACCATACAGGTGTCCGTTTTGATTATTATGGAGGTGACTCTTTCGAGATTACTGACTTATACCTTCCCCTTCCAGGTGAACATCAAATTGAGAATGCATCAATTGCTATAAAAGCAGCTGAATTGATTAATGAACGCTTATCAACCTCTTTTAATTCTCTTTTAACTTCTCCCTGTTCATCACTCATCACCCATCACTCAATAAGGGAGGGACTTGCCTCAACGAGTTGGCCTGGGAGACTTGAGATGATAAAGGGTGAACCGCCGATTCTTATTGATGGAGCACATAATCCTTCTGCAGCAGAAGCATTATCACGGGCAATAAGTAAATACTATCTCGGAATATATAAAAAAATCATACTTATTTTAGGGATCATGGGTGATAAAGACATAGAAGGTATAATGAGACCCCTTCTTCCTATAGCCTCTGAGATAATACTCACCTCTCCTGATTATGAGAGAGCAGCTCGGCCTGAGAAACTTGTAGATATAGCAAGGTCTTTGGGGTTTCAAAGGATAAAAATTGCCCTTTCTGTAAAAGAAGCGATTGATATAGCGAAGAACTCCTTACTACTCACTCCTCACTCCTCACTGATTGTTATCACAGGCTCTTTCTATACAATTGGAGAAGCAAAAGAAGCCCTCGGACATAAAGGGGTGCTAACGAAGCTGAGAGAGTGAAGCTTTCAATGCCTTAGCGTTAGTCGTTTATACTTTATCTATACTCATCCGCCCCGATATCAGTTCTCTCTATAGTATCACCATTACCATCAA
>JBNAVX010000160.1:0-4583 GCA_049700155.1 Thermodesulfovibrionales bacterium | reverse complement strand
ATAGGGATAGAAGAAAGGTATGGGAGTTCCATTAATAAAAGGATGTGTCATGTGCCTAAATAGTTTCCCATATGTGCAGAAATGATTTTTACGTAACTTCTCATGCATCATGATGCACCCTTAATAAATGAAATTTTCAATTTCAAGGTAACAGGGTTGTTTTGTAATAATAGGGTTTTGTATTAATAGGGTTTTGTATTAATAACAAAATATGACGTATGTCCTTGACTTTTTTTTCTTTATCGAGTATTAAAAAAGATACTTTATTCACAGAATGAATCTGTGTAAACTTCCAGAAGGGAGGTGATGATTTTAAAAAATTAGAAAAATTTAGATTAACTCGTAAATCTTAAAGGAGGTGAAGTAATGAAAGAAGATATCTTAAGTGATAAGCTTTTGAATGAATTAGAGCTTTACGGAGTTAGTAGAAGAGATTTCCTTAAATATTGCGCAACAACCGCAGCAATCCTCGGAATCTCGGAATTAGAATTCACTACCAAGGTCGCTCATGCATTAGAAAAACCCGCCTCTGGCAAACCTGCGGTAATCTGGCTTGAAGGACAGGACTGTGCTGGGTGTTCAATTGCTTTTACTCAGATACTTAATCCACCTGCTGCTTCAATTATTCTTGACAAGATATCCCTAAGATATCATGAGACTGTAATGGCAGCTTCGGGAAATCTCTCTGAAAGTGTTTACCATGATACTGTTAAAGAAGGTGGCTATGTCTTAATTGTAGAAGGTTCAGCTCCAACTGCTGATGACCGCTTCTGTATGATAGGAGGAAGACCTTTCAGAGAAATTGTTGAGGAAGCGGCTAAAAATTCAGCAGCTATTATTGCTGTGGGTGCATGTGCTACTTATGGTGGAATTCCAGCTGCCACCCCGACCAAAGGAATAGGGGTCAGCGAAATACTTAAACGTAAAGGTATTAAAAAACCTGTTATCAATCTTCCTACATGCCCTGTTCATCCAGATCACCTTGCAGGGACAATTCTTTATTTCCTCACAACAGGTAAAGTACCTGAGCTTGATAAGATAGGTCGCCCTGTTATGTATTATAGGGAGACAATTCATGATAATTGCAGACGGCGTGCCCATTTTGATGCAGGTAGATTCCTCAAGGATTGGAATGACCCAAAGCAAAAAGACTGGTGCATGTTTGAAAAAGGCTGTAAAGGACCTGTAACCACATCAGATTGTCCTATACGTAGATGGAATGATGGAATCAGTTTCTGCATAGATTGCGGTGCTGTCTGTATGGGATGTGCTGAGCCAACCTTTTATGCTCAAATGTCTCCTTTATATACAGTCGAAAGTGAAATCTCCAAAAGAATACTGGCAATGAGAGAAACCGGTCTGTTAAAAAAAGATAATAGTTAAAAGGAGGTGAAAAATTGGCTAAAAAAATTACGATAGATCCAATGACCAGGATAGAGGGACACCTTAAAATTGAAGTAGAAATAGAAGATGGTAAGGTTAAAAATGCCTGGAGCAGTGGCACCATGGCACGAGGATTTGAGGCTCTGCTTATTGACAAAGATCCACGTGATGCTCCCTTTGTAACAAGCCGACATTGCGGAGTCTGCTATAGTGTCCACCAATTGGCTTCATGCCGTGCACTGGATATGGCTTTTGGTGCTAAAGTTCCATGGGGAGGAAATCTCATCAGAAACTTAGTAATGGGTGCTGAATATATCTATGACCACCTTATCCATTTTTATCAACTGAGTGCCCTTGATTACATAGATATCATGGCTATAGCAGAATATAAAGGCAAGGATAAAGACCTATTAGCTGTCAAAGATAAGATTGTTGGTTTAGTTAAGGCAAAAGATACTTTTCCTCTTACACCAAGATATAAACCAGATGAATTCTGTGTTAATGACCCTGAATTGGTAACGATGGCGGTAAAACATTATATTGATGCACTAAAAATGAATGCTCAGGCAAGAAACATGGGTGCTATATGGGGTGGCAGAACTCCTCATTATCAGAATATTGTAGTCGGAGGTGTTACTTCATACCCTGATATCAATCAAGTAGCACGTTTTACAACAATGCTTGATGAATTAGCAAAATTTGTTAATGAAGTTTATATCCCTGATGTGATGTTATTCGGAACTGGTCCTCTCTGGCCACTTGCCAAGATGGGTGTTGGAGGCGGTCATTACAACTATCTTGTTTACGGAGACTTTCCATTAGACCCTGAAGGTAAAAAGCTTGTTTTCCCAGCAGGTGTAATTTTCAATCTGGATCCAGCTAATATCAAAGTTGAACCTTTTGATCATAAAAAGATTACAGAGTCAGTGAAAAACTCATGGTACAGGGAGAAAAAACCCGTTCATCCCTATGATGGTGAACAGGTATTCGATCTTGATAAGAAGGGTGCATATTCATTTGTCAAGGCTCCACGTTATGATGGCAAAGCTATGGAGGTCGGTCCTCTCGCAAGAATGCTTGTAGCTAAAAATCCTATTCTTATTGATCTGGTCAAGAAGGGCGCCAAACCCGGAGCTGTAGCACGCCATGCTGCTCGTGCTATTGAAACGAAATTAATAGTAGATGCATGCTATAACTGGTTGGATCAATTACAAACAGAGATGACCAAACCAGGTTTTAAAATTCATGACACAGAACACTGGGAACCACCTGAAAAAGGTATGGGTTGCGGGTTCCACGAAGCACCTCGTGGTGCACTTGGACATTGGGTAAAGGTCAAGAACAAGAAGATAGAAAATTATCAGGCTGTTGTTCCTTCCACATGGAATGCATCACCTAGGTGTGAAAATGGAGTCCGTGGTCAATACGAGGAATCCTTAATTGGTGTCCCTGTTCCTGACCCTGAAAATCCTATAAATGTAGTAAGGGTGATCCGTTCATTTGATCCATGTCTTGCATGTGCTATTCACATTATAGATCCAGAGACGAATGAGATCAGAAGATTCCTTGTGGAATGAGTAAGCCAGAACCACTTGTAGAGTCTGCGGGGGGAGATACAATCTCCCCCCAAAAAATTGTTGTTCTCGGAGTAGGAAACCTACTTCTCTCAGATGAGGGTGTTGGAGTTCATGTTGCTAATGAATTGATGAAGATGAAACTCCCTTCTCATGTTTCAGTTGTTGAAGGTGGTACTGAGGGGTTTCGCCTTTTGAATATTATCACGGATGCTGATCGCTTAATTGTTATAGATGCTGTTAAGGGAGGTGCTGAGCCTGGTTCAATATACAGGTTTGATATTGATGAAGTTAAAAATTGCCCCTCTGGTTTTAAAACATCTGTTCATCAGATCGGCATCTTAGAAGTAATAGACTTATCGGTATTAATTGGGAAAAAACCTCATACAACAATAATCGGTATTGAGCCCAAATCTCTTGAGATGGGTATGGAATTGTCACCTGAGGTTAAATCAAAGATACCGAGAATAATCGATCTAATATTCGAGGAGATAGATAAATACCATTTATAAGCCATTTGGTCCATTTGGTTTTCTATATCTTTGATTTTGGCTTGCTTGGTTGTGATCTCTTATGAATCAGGTTTTGCAATAACACTCCATGGTATCCTATCCTCAGTGTTCTTGCCATGCAGAATCTTAGATTTTCCTATGTTATATCGCAAGACATGACCCCTTTATTAGTTCTCAAAAGTTCAACACATGCCATAGAGGATAAAAGTGTTTTGAAACTAAATGTGTTAAAATTATCAAAGGATGCCAATATTCACAATTGAAAAAGAAGCTATCATAAGGGCAACAGAGAAACTAAGAGAGGTCCTCGGTGACAACCTCGTCTCTGTGATTGCCTTTGGCTCAAGGGTGAGAGGAGACTTTACTGGGGATTCGGATTTCGATATCCTTATAATCGTCAGGAAAAGGGATTTTGAGGTAATAGAGAAGGTGGTCAAGGTCTTTTACAAAGAAGAGGAGAGGACGAACATCTCTTTCTCTCCTGTTATCAAGCCCCTTGACATCTTCAAAAAAGAGGAGGCCTATAATAGCCCTTTTTACAGAAATATCAAAAAGGAAGGGATAGTATTCTATGGTAGAGCTTAGTATAGAAGAGAAAATAACACTATCAGACTTAAGGGCTGAAAAGAGCAGAGATACCCTTTCGGATGCCATAAATAACTTCAATGCTGGAATGTATAAGACGAGTGTAAACAGGAGTTATTATGCGGTACTCCATTCAGCAAGATCATTATTAATCCTGAAAGGCATTGACCCTGCAAGGCATGAAGGCGTGAAAACTATGCTCTCATTACACTTTATAAGACCAAATCTGTTACCTAAGGATGTAATAGAGATATTCAAAGAACTCATGGTTCTTAGAACTGATGTCGACTATGGAGACCTTGAGTTCATAGGGAAAGACGAAGCTGAAAAGGCATTAGCTCAGGCAAAGAGATTTATTGAGACTATCGAGCCCCTACGAAGCAATCTCATCAAAGATTGTAGGGGCGAATAATCATTCGCCCCTACATCATTGATAATAATTATTCCATGCAAATGGTTAGGCATTATTACAAATCCGGTTTTTTGTGCAAACCGTGACAAAATACGACCCAGGTTGTGAATAATCGTA
>JBNAVX010000159.1:0-4648 GCA_049700155.1 Thermodesulfovibrionales bacterium | reverse complement strand
ACCAACCCCTTGAAGATAAAGGATATTTAAAGAATTTACTTAAAAACTTTTGACATTACGATTAAATAATTAAGGAGGGCTTATGAAGGCCCCTGAGGTGTCAAAAAAGCTTTATCATAAAGGAACTATATCATATTTATTGCGTGATATAATAAGACATGATTAAGTTTAAAAAATTGCCTGATGATATTAAGGAACGGATTGAGAGATTAAGGGATTTTTTATCCAGGCATCCTGAGATAATATTTGCCTATCTCTTTGGCGGTCTGACTAAAGAAAGGCCTTCTCCACTTTCTGATGTTGACATAGCTATATATGTAAAAAATCCTCGTAGATTTGACTATTTAAGGTTCTATTCAGAAATAACTGACTTCCTGGGCACTGAAGAGGTTGACCTTGTAGTGCTTAACAGTGCACCCATAACCCTTTCAGGAAGGATACTCCAATCAAAAAAGAAATTGATTGATAAAGAACCCTTTTTAAGACATAAATTTGAATCCCTGACAATCAGAAAGTTTCTTGATTTTCAATACAGAGAAAAACAGATTTTTAAAGAGAGGTTTAAGATTGGTTGACCCTTTGTTAATACAGAGAAAGCTTTCAGAACTTGATGAGTATCTGAAGCAGTTAAGAGAGTATCAGGATATAAGTATCGAAAATTACAGAAAACAGTGGAAGACTCAGCGCGTTGTGGAGAGGACTCTTCATATAATGATAGAGACATGCCTTGATGTTGCAAATCATATAATATCTGATGAAGGATTAAGGCCACCTGTAAGTTATTCCGATACCTTTTCAGTCCTTTCAGAGGCAGCCATAATTAATAGCTCCTTGAGTGAAAGGCTACAAAGGATGGCAAAATTCAGAAATATTATTGTTCATCGTTATGAAGAGGTAGAACCTGAGATTGTCATCTCAATCTTGAGAAGAAATCTCAAAGACTTTGAATTATTTAAGAAGGCGATACTTAATTTTCTAAGGAAATCGTAACATGCCTACGAGGGTTTATAGAATCTCTCCTAATGAGGCAAGAAGGCTCCTTGAAAAGAACAGGGATATTCTTCTTCTGGATGTCAGACAGCCAGAGGACAGGCCAGGATTCTGGGAGATTCGGGGATACAGCAATTCAGCAGATCCTGGAAGGACGAGAGGTATCGACAGGGTCTTCACAATTTCTTCAAAGATCAGTTCTATCATGGAATTATGAAGGGAAGGTGATATTATGTTCTGGGGTAATCATGGATGGGGAATGGGTTTTGGGTTTGGGTGGCTTTTGATGATTCTTTTCTGGGTGTTGGTAATCTTGGGAATTGTTTATCTCGTTAAAGTAATTGCCGGGAGTGCAAGAAAAGGAGAGAAAGAAGAGACTGCTCTTGATATTCTCAAGAAGAGATATGCAAAAGGAGAGATTAGCAAAGAAGAGTTTGAGAAGATGAAGGAGGACTTAACGAAAGCATGATTTTTTAAAATTAAGTTATTAACGCAAGTTGTCATTCTACTCTGTAAATGTGAAAATCAGGTCTTTAAGAATAAATGACTTTTCTCATGGTACAAAAATCAGATAAACCTAAAATAATCCTCACTGTGACACTTGTAGTTGTCATCAGTTTTCTCCACTACTTTACTGAGATGAAAAAGGTTTATCAGCACATCTTCTATCGTGAACTCTACTTTCTTCCTCTGATTTTAGCTGGGTTCTTGTTTGGTATTCGCGGTGGTTTAGTCACCTCCCTTAGTATTACAGCTCTATACCTACCTTTTATGCTGATACACTGGGAAGGCTTCTCACCGGATGACTTTGGAAAACTTTTGGAAATCGTACTTTTCAATATAGTGGCAATGGGTTTAGGGTTTCTCTCTGATAAAAGAAAAGCTGAGGAGAAGGCTAAGATAGATGCTGAGCGACGTGCGAAGGAGCAGGCAGAGAGTGCTGATCGTCTCAAGTCAGATTTTCTCTCAATTATCTCACATGAACTGCGAACTCCTCTTGTCAGTATTATTGGATATAATGATCTTCTTCTCGATGGGGTTGCTGGAAAGCTTACAGAAGAACAGGTTGATGCATTAAAGAAGATAGGCAATAATTCAAAGAGATTATTAGAGCTCATAAATGCAATGCTTGAATTCAACAGACTTGAAGCGAAATCTATAGAAACAAAAGAGGTTAATATTTATTATTTGATTGAAGAGATAAAATCAGAGACTCAAGATTTAATCAGTGAATCAGGTCTCAATTTTGTTTGGAGGGTTGAATCAGGTTTACCAAATATACATACTGATCCAACAAAGTTGAAATTGGTTCTCAATAATCTGATAAACAATGCTCTAAAATTTACTGAAAAAGGAAATATTGCTGTGGATATTCATAAGTTTAATGAGGGTATTGAAATCAGCGTAAGTGACACCGGGATCGGGATAGCGCCAGAAAATTTATCCATTATTTTCGAGCCATTTCGCCAAATTGAAAGTCCTCTTACAAGGAGACATGGTGGAGTTGGTCTTGGTTTATATATTGTAAAACGATTACTCGAGCAATTAAATGGTTCTATAAAAGTAAAGAGTGAGCCAGAGAAGGGTTCCACCTTTTATGTTTGGATACCAGCTCAAAAATAATTAATAAGATCAGGACTGAGAGAATAATTTATTTGTAAAAATAATAAAATAAGGAGTGGAAAATGGATAAATTTGATTACACAGTTGAGACAGAAAAGACCTTTGATGAGGCTGTTATGACTATTGAAGCAAAGAGTAAAGAGAAAGGATTTGGGGTTCTCCATGTACATGATGTCAGAGCAACACTCGCTTCAAAAGGATATGATAGAGAGCCGTTAAAAATTATTGAGATATGTAATGCAAAGTATGCAAGTCAGGTATTGGAAAAAGACATCAAAATATCATTAATGCTACCTTGCCCTATAAGTGTATATATTGAAGGTGGTAAGACATATATAAGTACCTTGAGGCCAAAAGTAATTGCAGATTTTTATCCACATGCAGATATCAAAGCACTGGCTGAAGAGGTTGACAGGATTGTCTTGAGTATTATTGATGAATCTAAATAAGAAGAGAAATGAAATGTTAAAAAGAAGGGATTTTCTGAAGTATGCAGGAATTGGAGGGATTATAACCCTTTCCAATGTTACTCCTTTATGTTTTTTAAAGAATGCATTCTCTGAGGACGTTAAGGAAGTTAAACTTAATGCGTCTGTTACTACTGTTAACGTAGGCACCGGCAAACCCTTCAAAGCGTGGACATATAACGGCCAGTTACCAGGACCTGAAATCAGAGTGAAGGAAGGCGAAACTTTACGTGTTGTTCTAAAAAACTACCTTCCTGAAGGAACTACTATTCACTGGCATGGATTGCCTGTTCCAAATAATATGGACGGAGTCCCTAATGTTACACAAAGTCCTGTTCAACCAGGTAAATCTTTTGTTTATGAATTTAATGCAAGACCACCTGGAACATATATTTATCACACTCATGCTTCATACCAGCTTGAGCAGGGACTATATGGTCCTTTGATTATTGAACCGAAAAAAGAAGAAAGAAGTTATGACAAAGAATATGTTCTCATGCTCGAAGCCTGGGCAACTTTAGATGGTGGTGGACCTGAGGCATCAAGGATGGGAAGAATAAGCCCCGGAATGGGGATGATGGGAATGATGAGGGGACAACCAAGACCGGGAGAACCTCTCCTTGAACCGATTTACGATGCTTATGGTATTAATGGAAAGGTCTTCGGAGCATCAGCGCCATTTAAGGTGCGAAAAGGCGATAGAGTCAGGTTGAGAATCATCAATGTTTCTTCATCAACCATATATATTTTCCGTATAGCTGGTCATTCTTTGACAGTAACCCATACAGACGGCAGACCTGTTATTCCATTTGAAGTAGATGCTTTGAGAATTGGACAGAGCGAAAGATATGACGTGGAGTTATATGCAAACAATCAAGGTAGATGGCATATCTATAATCTTAAAGACGGAAGCCCCGTGAGCGGATGGCTTCTTGGAACGCTACTTTATGAAGGGGTAAAATCAACAAGTTACAATGATGATAATTTGAATAGACTTAGGTTGAATGACTACAACCTTCTAGATGGTATAGAAGAATCGTTTGTAAAACCAGTTGATAGGGTCGATAAAACATTCAGGATGACTCTCTCTGGTGGGATGATGGGTTCTCCATACTGGACAATAAATGGAAAAGTTTATCCATATACAGATAACATTGACGTAAAAGATGGTGAGAAAATAAGGTTTGAATACTTTAATATGAGCATGATGCCTCATCCGATGCATCTTCATGGACACTTTTTTGAAGTAGTCGGCTCTGGGCGTTCAACTGGAGTAAGAATAAAGAAAGATACCCTCATAATTCCTCCGCACATGGGCAGTGGCGCTATAGAATTCATTGCAAACAATCCCGGAATCTGGTTTCATCATTGCCACAATCTTTATCACATGGAAGCTGGTATGGCAAATCTTGTAAGGATACTAAAGTAGAAGTGTACAATGATAAAATTTTACTGAATTTTATGTTAGATATCCTAACCCACTTAATTCATAAATTTATGAGTGAAGCTCCCTGACTTTAGTCGGGGCTTCACTTTCTTTGAGGGGCATAGCCCCTCAAACTCCCAAA
>JBNAVX010000158.1:0-4655 GCA_049700155.1 Thermodesulfovibrionales bacterium | reverse complement strand
TTTAGTCGGGGAGCTTCACTCATAAATTTATGAATTAAGTGGGTTAGAGGGGAAAAGAATGGAGGGGATTAAAGGGGTGTGTTAGGCTTGTTTTATAAAATTAGATTGTTTTGGACAGCAATGACCCTTTATAATATATAAATAAAATTTTGTAGGATAAATCCTACAAAAAAATAAGAAATATACTGATACATTAGCATTGTCATTATGTTTATAATTATTTAGATTTTTCTGCAAAGGAGGTGTAAGATGAAGATAACGAAAGTATCAAAAAAGGTATCTATGACCTGCAAATGCAAGAGTTCATGTTGATTTGTATTTGCTGAAAAACGGGCATGAAAAAGGCATTTTATTAATACTTTTTTATGCCCGTTTTATGCCCATGCAGTGCCTCCGTCAACGATGCTATGCTCTTCCCACATAAACCAGCTTCCTGTATCATGAAGGAAAAAATATGTATTTGAAAAAATGTTATAATGCTCCTGTTCTTCTTTCACCAGTCTTTCAAAGAGTGCCTTTTCTTTTTCAGTTTTCGCTTTTTCTTTAGCCTCTTTATAAAATTCTACTCCCTCTTTTTCCATCTGCATCGCAATCTTGAATGCCTCAAGCTCGTCTGTAGTTGCTTCAATCCTTTTCATCATGCCATTTTTCAAAGACTCAAAGACAGTCCTGATATTTTCCATTGGACTGACATCTTGAATAGTAATATCAAGTCCTTTAAATATCTGGGTAAGTGTCTCTAAGTGTCTTTTTTCATCCTCAACGATTGTAAGGAACATCTGTTTACCTACAGGGTTTTTCGTCTTTTCCGATGCTTCTGTATAAAACTTTATCGCATCTGTCTCCATTTTTATAGCTATTTCTATAGAATTCATCTTTTTACCTCTCTTTATGAATTTGAATAGCCTATCACAAACCTTGCAAACCCGCATCAATACTGCATTTGTAAGGCACCAATCTTAAAAATTTGCCTTTTTGCCCAATTTTTTAACTCCTTTACCTCCTCTCCCCAAGGGGAGAGGATTGAGGTGAGGGGGATTGCCTCTCTTTTCATCTATCGCCCTTTTAATTATCTCATAGACGCCCTCAATATTGGCCAATATTTCCCGATCACTAAATCTTAATATCTCAACACCAAACTTTTTCAACTCTCTTGTCCTGAACCTGTCTCTTTGTATACCCTTGTCTTCATAATGTTGTCCACCATCAGCCTCGATTCCAAGTCCATATTCTGGAGAGTAGAAATCTAATATATACCTGCCAATTGAGAATTGTCTTCTGAATTCTACCCCATCTAATTGGCGATTCCGTAGTAATGTCCAGAGTCTTTCTCCGCATCTGTTTGATTCTTTCGTAGTTTTCTGCATTTATTAATATTATTCCGCTTCATCCCCCTCACCCTAACCCTCTCCCCAAAAGGGAGAGGGAATTTTTAGTTTTGTGACATCCTATGAATTTGAATATTATATCATATCTGTATACTTCAAACTTTTTATCCACCATGTCTTAGTATCCTGCCTGTCCTGATTCCTGTTACCCTTCCTTCCCAAACAGCAGGAACGCCGTTTACAAGTACATAATAGATGCCATCTGGTTTTAAAAAAGGCTTTTCAAATGTTGCCCTATCATTTAACTTGTTCATATCAAATACCACAATGTCAGCAAAAGCCCCCCTCTTTATAATACCCCTATTCCGAATACCGAATGTTGTGGCTGGGAGCATTGTCATCTTATAAACACCCTCGCTTAAACTCATAAGAGATTCATCTCTAACATACCTTCCAAGAAATCTCGGGAAACTCCCAAATGCCCTCGGATGTGGATGACCCTTTTTAGTAGGTCCTGAAAAACATCTTGCAGAGCTGTCAGATCCAATCATACAATATGTCAGAGATAAAAATCTTTTAAGATTTTCTTCATTCATTGATAAAAAGATAGCTCCGACCTTAAGGTCTTCTTCAATCAATATATCAAGCATAATATCAATCGGGTTATTGTTTTTTTTAATGCTGATATTGTAAAGGTTCTTTCCCAACATCCATTTATTCTTGTCTTTAGATACATAAGATATAAAAACATTTTCCCAGTAATCATCTGTCGTATATTTGGATATCTGATATTTAATCTTATTTCTAATCTTTGGATTTTTAAGTCTTTCTAATTCTTTTTCTTTACCTCCTGAAAATATCCATGATGGCAATATTGAATCAAGGTCTGTGCTTGAAGCAATATAGGGATATCTATCGCAGGTCAAAGATATACCTTTTTTTCTTGAGTTCTCCATCAATGATATAACATCATCTATTTTGTGCCAGTTTTTTTCCCCGTTTGTCTTGATATGAGAAATATGAACCTTTATACCTGTTCTCTTTCCTATCTCTACTGTTTCTTTTATTGATTCTATGAGTCTTTCTCCTTCGTTCCTCATATGTGTAGTGTAAATAAGATTTTTGCAGGATTTAGCCAACTCAATAAGCTCATCTGTTTTGGAGTATATACCCGGAGGATAAATCAATCCAGTCGAAAGCCCTATAGCACCGTCTTTTATTGACTCTTTGAGAAGAAACCGCATCTTCTTTAAGTCTGAGTTTGTTACGGGTTTGTCTTTATAGCCTTTAACTGATGCCCTTATATTTCCATGACCTGCAAGTGTCAAAAAATTAATAGCAATCTTCCTTTTTTCAAGGATATTAAAATATTCCTTGAATGTTGACCAGCATTCTCTTATACCTAAATCTTTAAGTTCATCCAATCTTTGATGAAGAGCATCATTTAAAAGAGGGGCTGCAGAAAGACCACAATTTCCATTAATTTCAGTCGTTATACCCTGATATATCTTACTTTCTGCACGTGGATCAGCAAGGAGTGTAAAATCAGAATGTGCATGACTATCAATAAATCCCGGAGCGACTGATAAGCCCCATGCGTCTATAATCCTCTCTGCCTTTTGTGAAATTTTAGAATTCCTATCAATAAATACAATTTTGTCTTTAGATATTCCGATACTACCTTCAAAAGGTTCTGAAAGGGTTCCATCAAAGATTAATCCATTCTTAATAAGAAGGTCCATTTTCATCGATTGAAATTAAAGGGCTGTAATCTTCTGTACTACGGGGGAAGATTTTGTATAAATCGCTATGCCTTCAGCGATTGCCTTTGCTATATGCATTCTGTATGTATCACTTGAGAGGAGCTTCTCCTCTTCTGGATTGCTTATGAATGAGACCTCCACAAGCACTGAAGGCATTTTTGCACCAAAAAGGACATAAAATAGTGCCTGTTTTACACCATGGTCTAACAATCTATGTCTATTCCCAGTTTTATTGACAGTCGAGACCATACACCTCTGAATATAATGTGCAAGTTTTATGGATTCATCCCTCTTGTTTTCCCTCATCAAATCATTTTTTATCATCTCCAGAACATCCATCTGCCTGTTCATCTCCTTCATCTTCTTGAAAGAGATAGCATTTTCTCGTGCTGCAACCCTCATTGCTTCTTCATCGTTTGTCCAGTTCAGTAGATAGGTCTCTATGCCTTTAGCCCTTCTGCTCGGATTTGCATTTGCATGAATTGATATGAAAAGGTCTGCATTTTTGTTGTTTGCTATAGCAGTTCTTTCTTCAAGAGGCAGGAATATGTCCTTATCTCTTGTAAGAAAAACCTCATTTAAAGGGTCTTCAAGGAGGATTTTTTTGAGTTTCAAGGCTATATCTAATACAACATCTTTTTCACGCGTTCCATTAGGTCCTATTGCGCCAGGGTCGTGACCTCCGTGACCAGGGTCAATAACGATCTTCCTCTTTGTGAAGCTTACTTCAGGTTTTTTGACAATCTGGGACCCCTGAATATCAATAACAAGTCTTGCAGGATTATCAAGAAAAAAGTTGTTGTAATCTTTAATCAAATCAAGGTCAAGGACAACTCTGACTGTATTAGAGTCAAACTGCCCAGCCCTGACAGACTTAAGCATCCCGTCTCCAATAGGGAAAAAAGTCTTAACATCTTTTGACAACCTCGCATTTTTAAGGTCAAAATAGATTCTATCCGGGTCTGATAGACGGTTCTTAGAATATTCAACAGGTCCAGAAAGGTCTATTACAACTCTTGTATAATCTGAAGATGACCAGTATCGGATACCCTTTACATCAATTTTTTCATCAGCTATAGATAAAGAAGCAGGAACAAGGAGAATGAAAAAGATAGAAATATTTTTGAATGCAATACCTTTAAGCCATTTCAGAAGCATGCCTGCTAAACAGCATGGACAGATTGTATTTCTGGTATCTCCTTCTTTAAGTTTGCTTCTACCCAATTTTTTAATGTGAGAGTTGCCATCGGGCATGTCCCGCAAGCACCTTTAAGTTTAACATAGACAGTGTTTTCTTTAATATCCACAAGCTCTATGTCTCCACCATCTGCTCTGAGACCAACCCTTATCTTTGCAAGAACATCCTCTACCTTCTCTTTAAGCATAAAACCTCCCTTTTTTATATCATAATATAATTTTTATACTTAAATTTCAATAAAATTCACTGCTCTCCATATTAATCTAAATTCATAAAGCAAACCTAACACACCCCTTAATCCCCTCCATTCTTTTCCCCTCTAACCCACTTAATTCATAAATTTATGAGTGAAGCTCCCCGACTTTA
>JBNAVX010000157.1:0-4661 GCA_049700155.1 Thermodesulfovibrionales bacterium | reverse complement strand
GTGTAGGTCTTTCTAAAAACTTATTTTGGACAAGTCTGAATTAAAGTAATTTTATAGCCAAATTATATAAATGTGGATATTCTTTTTTTAAAAGTAAAACATCTTCTTTCAACAGCCTTAAAGCTTCTGGTATATATTTCTGAAAATATCTCTTGCCTTTTACTTTACTCAGAAAACCATATGCACCGAGTGCCTGCATGTGACGCTGAAGGCGGCAGGGAAGGAGGGTTTGTCTAAACTGGGGGTATGAATGTTGAATTTTACTAACATAATAATTTAAAAGTCTCTCTCTAATATCATCCTTAAGACGATAATAAGGGTCCCATAATAATGAAACAATATCATAAGCAGGAGGACCTATCCTTGCACCTTGATAATCAAGCACTCGTGGGACTCTATTCTTTGTTATCATTATATTTTGCGACTGGAAATCCCTGTGAATTACCGTCTTTGGAAAAGAATCAACTTTGATTGCAAGCTCATGAAACTCATTATTGAGTGCAGAAAGATTTTCAACCTTAATATTCATAATTCCTTTTATGAATCTTTCCATAAAGTAATTTGTTTCCCAACGGAGGTGTTCATAATCAAAAATCCTTTTCTTAAGTAAAGGGCATTCAACTACATGTTCAGTGACTACTGTATGCATAATAATCAGGATATCAATAACCTTCTTGTATATTTCTTCAATTTCTTTTTCTTCACGTGGACATTTAAGATAACTATACAGAGTAATATCTCCCAAGTCCTCAAATATTGCACTCTTTTTTTCTAACTCTACAGAAAACAATTCTGGAACTGGTATAGAGTACTTTTTAAAAAATTGTGTGTATTCTATATGCCTGAAAAAATCCGGATCATCTATAGAACATTGCATCAGTATTTCCCTTCTCCCATCTCTCTTTATCCTGAAATATTGCCTGTCCGAACCACCAGTCCCAATTAGGAATGCTTCAGCTTTTTTATGGAAGCCAAGCATCTCAGACTCATTCAGGTCTATTCTGAATCCGGGTCCAAGGATACAGTTTTCGATAGACAATCCCCCCTCACCCCTCTTTATTAAAGGGGAAGCAGGGGGATTACTTATATCTCTTTTGATTTTCACTTCAATTTTGTCTATCGGTAGCAAAATGCAATTTCTCAGTAGAATTTCTCTATCAAGTTTACAACCTTCTTCAATAACCACATAACCATCAAACTCAATATATCTGCACCAATCTATAGATGGATGAATATATATGGTCTCACCATTCTTTCTAAGTTCATTAATAATTGCCCTTGCATATGAAATCGGTGTTCCTATATCAGTCCATGAGCAACCAGTAACATCTAAGGTGCCGATTCTGTGTCCTTCAGCTATAGCTTTTAGCCATGCATCAACAATATTTGAAGTTCCTGCTGGAATGAATCTGAGAAATTCAGGTTTATAGACAGCAACACCAGTAAAAGCCATTGTCTTTTTAATTCTTAATGACTTGTGTTGAATATCAATTAAATAACCATTTTCATCAATGATGAGATTATTAAATGTGGGATAGTCATGCACTGCCAAAGTCACAAGATTATCAGAAGAGATATGGAAATCAAGAAGTTTTTTTAAATCAATATCAGAGACTATATCAGAATTATGCACAAGGAATATGCTATCTTTCAGAAATACCTCTGCATTTTTTAAAGCACCTCCTGTGCCTAACAGAATATCTTCATGAAAGAGCTCAATCTTTTTATTGAATGAAGACTTCTTTATCCATGCTTCAATAATATCTTTTTTATGGTGGAGGTTTATACCGATTTTATCTGCAGGTAAATCAGATACCTTCTCAAGAATTAACTGGATAACAGGTTTTCCGAGAACTGGTAGGAGAGGCTTTGGGAAGTAGTCTGTTATAGGGCGAAGCCTTTCACCAAGACCAGCAGCAAGGATAAAAATCTTAAGGTTCATTTATACAACATATCTTTCTTTCTCATTACTTTATTGAATTGATTACTCTGCTCCTTCCACCAATCTTCCATATCCTCAATTTTTTCTCCATTCTCTATATCTTTTCTCAATCTATCTGTTCCAGCGAGGATATCAATTGGCATCCTTATATTCTCGTATTCATAAGGTGGATTTCTCCATTTGAATTGTTCAGGATAAAGCTCATATAATGTTTTCAATATAGCAACGCCTGTCTTAAAAGGTCTAAAACTTTCCCTATCAGTAACATGAATCTGTGCACCTCCACATATATTGCCTTCATATTTTTGGAACGTTGGTTTAAAATACAATGGTCTGAAGATAACACCAGGTAGTTTGAATATCTTAAGTCGTCTAACAAGTGACTCAGGTTCTATGAATGGTGCACCGAATATCTCAAAGGGTCTTGTAGTTCCTCTTCCTTCGCTTATATTGGTTCCCTCAAGGAGGCACATCCCTGGATATACTGTTGCTGTATCTAATGTGGGCATGTTAGGAGAAGGCATAACCCATGGTAAATCAGTCTCATCAAACCACATATCTCGTCTCCATCCTTCCATCCTGATAACATAAAAATCTAAGTTTGGATAAAATTCATCCTTTAGATAATTTCCTATTTCACCTATTGTCATACCATGCCGTATAGGTAAAGGACGTTGCCCAACAAATGATTTAAAAGACATCTCTAAAACCGGTCCTTCTATCTTATGTCCTCCAATAGGGTTTGGTCTGTCCAATATTATCAATGCCTTTTTCATTTCCATACAAGCCTGCATACAATTTTCCAATGTCCAAATAAAAGTATAATAACGTGAACCAACATCTTGAAGGTCTATTGCTATCACATCAACATCCTGTAACATTGAAGGCTCTGGCTTCCGTGTTTTTCCATAAAGACTGAAGACAGGAAGTTTTGTAAGTGGGTCTTGAAAACTTTCCCATTCAATCATATTGTCCTGCGTATCTCCATAGATTCCATGCTGTGGTCCAAAAAGTGCTTTTAATCTGAACTTTTTTGATTTGACAAATAGATTAACAGCATGCTGAAGCCTTTTATTTACAGAGGCAGGATGAACTAAGAGCCCAACGCGAGAGCCTTTGAGTTTTTCAGGCCAGTTTTCTTCAAAAGAATCCAGACCAGTTTTGACCATTAATATCCAAAACCAGTTTGTTATCTTTGATAACCCATATTATTCATAAAATTCTTGGCAGATGCAGTGTTTGAGCGGATTTAAATGGTAAAGCTGGATGTGTCTCAACACCCTGTTTTATTATCCAGATATTACCAAAATGTCTTTCCTGATATGCCCTGATCAAGCCAAGCCTTATCAATTCAAGCAGTGCAATGAATGTGACGATTATTTTTGTCCTTGTAATGCCATCTTTAAAAAACTCTTCAAATCTGACTGTATTTTTTTCTTCAATAATCTCCATAATCAAAGACATCTTGTCCTTCACAGTCAGAGTTTCTTTTGTAATCTTTCCGATCTCAGGTGGAGCAGTCTCAAGTATTTTCTTAAATGCACTGAGTAGGTCAAAGAGGCTAACATCCGATAAATATATTTCTCCATCATCTTGATCCAGTTCAGGTTCTCTCCGATATACCTTTGTCCATTCTTCCTCCCTTTCTCTGAGTTTTAAAGCAGCATCTTTAAATTTCTGATATTCAATAAGTCTCTCTACAAGTTCACGTCTGGGGTCTTCCTGTTCCTCAGGTGGGGCTTCTTCATCAGATGGAAGGAGCATCCTAGATTTTATATAGATGAGGGTTGCAGCCATTGCAAGAAATTCACCTGCTATATCAAGGTTCAGCTCCTTCATTATCTCAAGATATTGGAGATACTGTCTGGTAATTAAGGAAATAGGTATGTCATAGATATCTATCTTGTTTTCTCTGATTAGATGCAGGAGAAGGTCAAGTGGTCCTTCAAAGATAGGAATCTTTATTTTATAGATTTCATCCACAATCTATATTTTCAGTCTTCTTTCAAATTTTATCAATCAATTTTATAGAGTTTTTTCATATGATTCAAGTGCCCGAATTGCCTCTATTCTTGACAAAATCGTTTAGATTTTAGCACATTTAGAGTGAAGAGAAAAACTGAAGATAACTCATTGAAATCATAGAATAAGGGCGGTTAGCTCAGCTGGGAGAGCGCCACGTTCGCAACGTGGAAGTCGGGGGTTCGAATCCCCTACCGTCCACCAATAAAATCAAGGACTTAGCTCAATCTTACTTCACTCCATCTCTTGTATTCTTAAAGTAGATATTATTGTGTTATTGTCTGTTGAAACATTTCCTTTGCTTATTAGTCCCCTTCTTTCATACGTTGTCGCTGCATTAAAGTATTGCTTGTGATAATAATTCCTATATACTTCATATGTGCATTATACATTTGATGTAAAAATTTTTTTGTCTTTCTGGATTCCCTGATCATGTCGGGGAATGACGATTCTATGAATAATATGGGCTAAAAATAGATTTTGTTATTAATCAATTCACTAATGTGTTTCTATCTACTGTGCCAATTAGTGTTACGTAAAAATCATTCTTGCACATATTGGAAACTATTTGTGGACATTTCAGGAAAAGATTAGACGTCATAAAAGAAAGGGGTCATTCCTGCGAAGGCAGGAATCCAGTCCATTATCATTTACAAATATCTTCATATAGATCATCCCAAGAAGGATTATTCTGCTC
>JBNAVX010000156.1:0-4664 GCA_049700155.1 Thermodesulfovibrionales bacterium | reverse complement strand
AATCATTGACAATTATGCCTTTAAGAGAATGTGCATAAAAGACTTGACAGTATCAGATTATATTAAACCAACAAAAATCAAATTAACTTATAAGGAGGCCTTATGAAACTACCTGAATATGTAACTTTACAAGAAGTAAAAAGAGTATGTAAAGAATTAAAGATCAGGGACTGGACAAAACTTAAAAAACCACAGGTTACCATGAAAGAGGCTCGTATTATTCTTCAACATGTGAACACTGACAATATGAAGATTCCTATTGAAGACTTCAGAATGGGTCTTGAAGTTGAGCTTGAGCATGGTTTAATGTTCAAGCAATATAACGTAACAAATAATCATCCTTTGCTAACTGGGAAAATTGTGATGGCACATTTTATGGAAATGCTCGATTATTATAGACGTCTTGAAGTTGCAGAGATTGAAGGTGATCTTCTGAAAGCTATCATTGCAAAAGATATGAACAAGATACAGAAATACTACAACAAACTAACACAAGCTCGAATAGTACTCGGGAGAACAGAAAAAGCCCAGTTAAAATAATTGTTACTCAAGATTATGCTCAGCTGAATGCTACATCAAGCAGCATCATTGTTGCAAAACCTATCATCGCACCTGCGGTTGCTTCATCGGTGTTTCCTCCGCGCTGTGATTCTGGAATAAGTTCCTCGACTACGACAAATATCATTGCACCAGCAGCAAAAGAAAGGGCATATGGCAATATAGAGTGTGCAAAGATAACAGTTGCTGCTCCAGCAATACCTGCAATTGGTTCAACAGCTCCAGATAGCTGTCCATACCAGAAACTTTTAAAACGTGACATTCCTTCGCGACGTAGTGGCATTGATACTGCGAGACCCTCTGGAAAATTTTGGATTCCTATTCCGATTGCTAAAGCCACAGCTCCTGCTAAGGTTGTGGAATGAATCCCTGAGGCAACTGCACCAAAAGCAACTCCTACAGCAAGCCCTTCTGGAATATTATGCAGTGTGATTGCAAGAATGAGTAATGTACTTCTCTGCCAACCTGTCTTAATTCCTTCAGCCTCTTCCATAGGGAAACCAATGTGTAGATGGGGTAATATTTTATCTATACCCCGCAAACATATTCCTCCTGAAAGAAAACCTGTAACAGCTGGAAACCACGATGGAATGTTTTTGCCTACAGACATTTGTAGAGCAGGAGAAAGCAGTGACCAGAAACTCGCAGCAATCATAACTCCTGCTGCAAAGCCAAGCATTGTATCGAGTATCTTTTTACTTATATCTTTTGCTACGAAAACACCTGCAGCGCCGATGGCAGTTAGAAACCATGTAAAACAGGTTGCAATGAAAGCCTGCATTACAGGAGTCAAATTCAGGAAAAACTCTATCATTTGATTTTAGCCCATATTATTCATAAAATTTTTGGCAGATGTAGTATTTGAGCGGATTTAAATTCTTTCGAAGAAAGAATTTACCTCGGAGGCTCGATTCTAATCGAGCCGAGAATGAGCGAAAATACTGCATCTGCCAATTACTCATAAATTTATGAATTGAGTGGGTTAGAAATATTTTTAAAACAAGGGGTTTACTCGCAATAGGAGTTCAATTTATTTATCCTTTTATCACCCCAATTGGACGGAGTCTTGCTACTTTCTTTGAAATTCCAGCATTATGAACAACATCAACTACATTTGATATATCTTTATATGCCTCAGACATCTCTTCAGCAAGGGTTTCTCTTCCAGCAGACCTAACAATAATACCTCTTTCCTCCATCTCCCTCCATATGGAGCGTCCTTTTGCTTTTTTTATAGCCTGATGTCTTGAAAGAACCCTACCAGCACCATGGCACGTTGAACCAAAGGTCTCTTTCATAGCCTTTTCAGTTCCAACAAGAACAAAAGATACTCTTCCCATATCACCAGGGATTAAAACAGGTTGTCCCAATGACCTGTAAGTCTCTGGTAATTCGGGATGATTAGGTGGAAATGCCCTTGTTGCACCTTTTCTATGGACGATGAGTTTCATTTTTTTGCCATTTACAATGTGTTCTTCTATTTTTGCAATATTATGGGCAACATCATAAATAAGGTTCATACCAAGTTCTTTTGGCGATGAACCGAAAAATACTTTCAAAAACGCTTCTCTTGTCCAGTGCATTATACATTGTCTATTTGCCCATGCATAATTAGCAGCCGCCCTCATAGCAGCAAGATAATCCTGAGCCTCAGGACTTGAATATGGTGCACATGCCAGCTCTTTATCAGGCAAATCTATCTTATACTTTGTTGCAGCTTTCTCCATGATCTCAAGAAAATCCGTGCATACCTGGTGTCCAAATCCTCTTGAGCCTGTATGTATCATTACTGTAATATAATCTTTGAATAAACCGAGGGTATTCGCAACTTTTTCATCGTATATCTCATCAACATACTGGATTTCGAGGAAATGGTTACCAGAACCGAGCGTTCCCTGTTGTGCCCTTCCCCTCTCATAAGCCTTCTGACTAATAAGACCCGGGTCTGCTCCCTCAATAAATCCTCCTGACTCAATTTTCTCAAGATCAGAGGTGTCTCCAAATCCCTGTTCAACAGCCCATTGTGCACCCTTAAGAAGGAGCTTTTTTTCATTATCAGGATCAAGGCGGATCTTTCCCCTTGAACCCACCCCTGATGGTATCTCATTATAAAGGATATTCACAAGGTCCTTTATTTTTGGAATAACCTCTTCTTTTCTTAGATCGCTCCTTAGTAGACGGACTCCGCAATTTATATCATATCCAACTCCACCTGGTGAGACGATACCTTCCTTCAGATCAAAGGCAGCAACGCCTCCTATGGCGAAGCCATAACCTGTATGGATATCTGGCATTGCCAACGATGCACCCACAATCCCTGGAAGAGTAGCTACATTAGCCACTTGATCAACAGATTGGGATTCAATCTCTTTCTCAAGGACATCATCAACATAAATTATGCCCTTTACTTTCATATTAGGTTTATAATCAGAAGGAACTTCTATTTTTGTACTATCAATCCTCTTTAATCTTTCGAGTACCACGATATCACCTCCTGAAAAGAGTAAAGAACATCATATATCAAATATAACATCGATTTCCCAAATATCATTCTTTTTATCAATCTTAAGTCTGTGATAGGTTGCTGCCTTTAGCAATAACTTGCTTTCATGTCTTTCTGGGTCAAAATCCTCACCTGATATAGATGCTTTCAAACTGCAAACCTCTCCCCAACCAAGCCCTCTTCCTGGTGGTGGAGGCAGAAAAAAGGATGGTGTAAGTTCAGAAATAACAATTTTTTTACCGATAAACCCATATGCATCAAAATGAAATATAAGCTCATTAAGCCACAATACAAGAAGACCCTCCATCCAATCACTCACAACAGATACATCAATCACTTTCTCCTCTTTTATTGCATCAGGATTTGTAATGAGACTATACATACCGATAGCAGCATTTGTAAATGCCTCTTTCAGTGTCTTACCAAATGCCCTGAGACCTACATCACCTGATATATCAATAACTTCAAATGTCTTCATTTCATATTTGAAAGTCTTTCCTTGATAAAACAGGAAACCAGAAAAATCTAAGGGAACTGGATACCTGATCAAGTGCTGAATTACATTTATTTTGCGCCCTGTCGTGGTGCCTCCATCTGTTCAGGTTTCCCCGTTGCTCCTTGCCTTTCTTCTGATGGAGCAAGTTTCGATAATGCTTCCTTATTAATCTCCACTTTGTATTTTTTCCTAAGTCCCTCAATGTATGAATCAAAAGATTCTTTTTGTTTTTCTGCTAAAAGGTTCTGAGAAATAAGATTTTTTATCTTTTCAAATTCAATTACCTGTCCGACTTTTTTGTCTGTAACCTTTATAATCTCATAACCTGATTTAGTCTTTATTGGGTCACTTACTTCTCCAGTCTTCATTCTTACCGCTATAGTTCTGAACTCCTGAGGTATATCTCCTCTTGAGAAAAACCCGAGGTCCCCTCCTTTTTTGGCTGAAACAGTATCAATAGAGTCTTTCTTTGCAACCATTGCAAAATCTTCTCCTTTTTTAAGTCTCTCCAATATCTTCTGCGCATCTTCTTCTTTATTCGTAACAATGTGACTCAGTCTCACCTGACTGACTGGAGCAAAATCTTCTTTGTGTTGTTCATAATAATCCCTGACTTCTTTATCAGAAATCTTTGTCTTTGTTTCAATCTCCTTTTCAAGAAGTAGTCCAACCATATTCATCTTCTTAAAATCCTCAAGCTTCCTTTGGTAAACAGGATCCTTATCAAGTCCCTTCTTTAGTGCCTCTTGATATAGTATTTCTCTCTTTATCAGTTCATCAAGGAATCTCTGTCTACCGCTGGCTCCTTCAAACATCTTCTGGACAAAATCTGGGAGATTCTTGATCTCTCTTTCAAGGTCAGCTTCAGTTATTATTGTATTTCCGACTTTTGCAAGATATGATGCATTCTTTTCCTCCTTTTTAGTACATGCAAATAAAAGAGAGACAATGAATAAAAAAACCAAAACCCTTTTCATGAAATCCTCCTTTTGATAAATTTCGTATTGTCAAAAGTTTTTAAGTAAATTCTTTAAATATCCTTTATCTTCAAGGGGTTGGTTCAAATTAACCTACCTCCCTTTAAATAATGTCGTATTCTCAATACCT
>JBNAVX010000155.1:0-4679 GCA_049700155.1 Thermodesulfovibrionales bacterium | reverse complement strand
TGAAGCCCCGACTTTAGTCGGGGAGCTTCACTCATAAATTTATGAATTAAGTGGGTTAGGAGGGAAGCCTGGTTTGGTCATCTTTTTAGGGTCTAAAATCTTGTTTGCTTCTTCTTCTGAAAGATAACCCATTTCAATTACTACATCTTTAACTCTCTTCTTTTCTTTTATAGCTTTTTTTATAACTTCTGCTGTTTTATCATATCCAATTATTGGATTAAGGGCTGTTGCAATTATGGGATTTCTTCCAGTAAGTTCAGATATATGTTTTTCATTTACTTCTAAATCATCAATTACCTTTTTTGCCATCAGGTTAGTTGAGTTAGAAAGAATAGTAATTGATTGAATAATGTTATGAGCTATAACTGGAAGCATCACATTGAGCTGAAATTCTCCCATTAAATTTGATATTGATATAACTGCATCGTTTCCAATTACCTGGACACATACCATTCTTACGGCTTCGAGTATGACAGGATTCACTTTTCCTGGCATCATTGATGAACCAGGCTGAAGTGAAGGTATGATTATTTCAGAAAGACCTGATACAGGACCGCTGTTCATCCATCTCATATCATTAACGATTTTTAAAAGGCTTGTAGCTAATGTCTTCAGATGTCCTGATAGTTCTGTAATTGTGTCCATGGTTGACTGGGCTTGAAAATGGTTTCTAGACTCTCTGAATTTTGTCCGGGTCATTTCTGATAAAACCTTTGATACCTTTCTGCCGAATTCAGGATGTGTTGAATAACCTGTGCCCACTGCAGTGCCTCCGATAGCAAGTTCTGAAAGTCTTGGAAGTGTCTCCTGAATCCTTTCTATAGAAAGTTCTATTTGAGATGCCCATCCTGACATTTCCTGTTTTAATGTTAAAGGCATAGCATCCATTAGATGAGTTCTTCCTGTTTTAACTATAGATTTAAAATTGTTTGATTTTTCCTTTATTTTTTTATGAAGTAACTTAAGGGATGGGATGAGAGAATCCTTTGCCAATAAATAGGCAGAGATATGGATTGCAGATGGTATCACATCATTTGTAGATTGGCCTTTATTGACATGGTCATTAGGATGGACAGGGTTTTTGCTATCTTTATAACCTTTTATTATCTCATTTGCACGAGTTGCTATTACCTCATTTACATTCATATTTGTAGATGTTGCAGAGCCTGTCTGGAATACGTCAAGAGGGAATTGGTCAGAGAATTTATCTTCAATGATTTCTTTGCATGACTGGACGATTGCATCTGAAATCTTTTTATCCATTAAACCAAGGTCGTAATTTACTTTTGCACAGGCAAGTTTTATATATGCAATGGAATGGATAAAAATATCTGGAAATCTTAATCCACTAATCGGGAAATTCTCTATCGCCCTCTGTGTTTGTGAACCCCAGTAAGCATGATTCGGGACCTTTACTTCACCAAGAAAATCTTTTTCGATTCTATATTTCTCCATATTTAAGGTTACAATTAAATTAGTAGATATCGCACTTTTGGATATTAAGGCATTGTTATAGCAATCTCATATGTACCAATGGAGACTTTGCCCATTAGACCTTTTGACCAGAGAAGTTCTGTTGCTTTTACCTTCATATCTTTTGGAACCATCAAGATGAGCTTTACCCCGAGGTCCGAAAGGGTCTTCCATCTTTCAGCACTTTTTTCAGAGATGCTCTCTGCTGTCTCAACTTCAAGGATGGCGAGTATAATGCCATGATTTCCAAGCACCATATCCGGGAAATGACCTTTATATTCAACCTTCTTCTCACCAGCTTTGTTTATGCCTATCTCCTTATAGTCTCTTGAGAGCTTTCTTCTTACTTGCTCAAGTATAATCTCATGGACAAGTTCAGCGTATTCCATACTGCAGAATTTTACGCCAAAATACCTTGACAATACAAGACATTTAAAAAATAATGTAAAATACATTGCCTTACAAGATTTTTTGTATTTATGTTGGATCAAACATGTCCAAAATAAGTTTTTTAGAAAAACCTATATATCCTTTTTATACACACCCCTACACCCTCTTTTTAGAGGGGAAATGAAAATGTAAATGCTTTTTAGAGGGGAAGGGGTTAAGAAGGGATTAGGGGCTGTGTTTTGTTTGTTTTATGAAATTAGATCATTATGGACAGCAATGATGTTGGATAAGTCAAATCCTTCATAATTCAAAACTGTTGATGTTATAATCGTTAGATGAAAGATAAGACTGAAGAAAGAATAAGGCAAGGAGATATTATCTTTAAATAATCTAATAGGAGGAAGACCATGAGAAAAATAGCTTTTGTAATCTTTGTTAGTGCGATATTTTTTATCACTTCTTTTTCTTATGCACAGTTTGGTAAAAGTGTTGGACCACGCTTCTACTCTGAATTTAAGCCGATAGTAGGCGGATGGTCAGAATATCAGATCACAGTAAAAGGAGAACCTCCTTCAAAGATGAAGATCGCCATTGTTGGGAAAGAAGGGGATGCTTATTGGTATGAGACTGTGATGGAGACAAAGCTGGAAGGTAAGGTCATTACGAAGATACTTGTTTCTGGAAATCCTGAAGATCAGAAGAATATAAAAAGGATGATCGTGAAGATGGGAAACGAACCTGCGAAGGAGGTGCCTGTTAGGATGATGGGTCAGCCTCAAAAAACTCAGGGGGAATCAGGTAAGGTGCTTGACAAAGGAGAGGAAACGATCAAAGTCCCTGCAGGGACGTTTAAAACCCGCCATATGCAATACCAGGAACCAGAAGGGATAATGGATAGTTGGGTTTATAAGGATGTTTCACCTTATGGATTGATAAAGTCTCAAACAAAAGAGATAGAGATGGTTCTCATAGGTTATGGAACTGGGGCAAAGACATTGATTACAGAGACTCCACAGAAATTTGAGATGCCTCAGATTCCTTGACTACATGACAAACAGCCAAAAAGATAATGAATAAAGAGCATCAGAGCCTTATGCATTTTTCTCTATAAATGCATCTCTGAGAAGCTTGCTCTGCCTCTCAAATGCCTGTCTTGGATTTCGAGGGTCTTTCATAAGAGAGATTTCCTGTGTAATGAGCCTTGCAAGATTTAACACATGAGTGTCAACTTTCATAGATTCTCTTTTATAAAGTGGATGGTCCCGGTTTATATAAATAGTTGTCTCTTCAGAAAAGACCTCAGGACCATCTTCTCCAAAACTATCTACTACACATGAGACACCGGTTTCACCAAATTTAATTTTTTTGATAATCGCATTAGGAGTAAGTTTTTTCACATTTAGTCTCTTTTTCCTTTTTTTCACAGGGGTTTCTGGGTTTTCTTCTATCTTGACCTCTGATTCTCTAACAACTTCTTTTTTCTGAGATACCTCAGCAGCATTACCTATACCCTTTGTTTCATCTCCGTAAGGAATTGCACCGAAAGGTGACAAATCAGGATTTGCTGCCAGTGCCTTATATATTCTCTGAAGAGCCTCTTTCAGGGCACGGCTTACTTTCTTGCCTTCCTTTTTTATTGATAATCTCTGGAGTGCTGCTCTGACTTCCTCCATTATCTTTCCCATAATCCTTACGAACTCTTTATATTCTTCTGAATCTTTAATGAATCCTGTTCTGTCACTCGTTATAGGAAGAAAATCAGCACTAACTTCTCCTCTGATTCTTGCCATTGCTTTTCCCCACATTTCCATGCCGAAAAGCTCTCTTTTTATTGTTACTTGCTTAACTTTTACTTCAATACCGAGATCTGAGGTTGTGGAGGCAGTCTCAGGAAGTATTACTATTTCTCCTGTTACAGGACCAAAGCGAGTGCCTTCAAGAAACGATAATCTATGTCCTGTTAGACTACGAGGTGTTACTGTATGATTATTTATTTTCACTTTAAAATGGGGAGCCTTAACAGGCGTGCCCTCGATTATTTTTGCCTCTATATCCTTTGGTTCAAACTTTCTGTCTAATCCAGACAATTTAACAGTTGTTCCATTCTGTTTTCTGAAATCTGCAGGTAATATCTCAAGAGGAAGTTGCCATATATCCCCTGTTTTTTCCCATTGCTCTTTATCAAAAATAACTCTTCCAACAAAGTCATCTTTTTTTGTAATAACCTCAAACCGTTTGCACGCTGAAAGGCTTGCAAACTTGCCTATACCGAATTGTCCGACCCTGTCCCTTTTATATATTGGCGATTTTGGTGCATAGAGTTTTTGTTGTGAACCAATATTAAAGTATTGTTTCAGTCCTTCTATATCCATACCAGAACCATTATCTCTCACCTCGATTGTATCCTCCTCTACAATAACCTCAACAAGAGTTGCATCAGCATCATAAGCATTATTCACAAGCTCTCTCACAAATTCGATGCTTTCTGCATACATTCTTTCACCGATTGTAATTATATGACTTTTGTCTATGGTTACAGGGATGAATTCAGGATAGGTTTGCATCTTTATTATTTAACCTCTACATATACAGCGGTAAGCTATAGATTCATAGTGAAAATAACTTAACATTAATCCAGAAGTCAAATTTTTGATTACGCGAAATATGAAAAATTTCTTGAATACCATTAGAAACGTACTTTATAGAATAGAAAAATAGATCCGGCAGCGTCCTACTTTCCCATGACCTCACGGTCATAGTATCATCGGCCCTGAAGGGCTTAACTTCCGTGTTCGGAATGGGAACGGGTGTTTCCC
>JBNAVX010000154.1:0-4680 GCA_049700155.1 Thermodesulfovibrionales bacterium | reverse complement strand
CCACAATGTGGCTCAGGCAATCAACCTCTTGATAAAGAAGGTGCAAAAAATTTACTGAAAAGATGGTTATCATAAAAAATGGAAATGAGAATATGAACTTTAAAATTTTGGAGGGACAATGAGTATTTTATGGGCTGACAAAAAACTTAGCAAAACAAATATTCAGACTATCCAGATCAATCTTGGTGATAAATGCAATCAGAATTGTTCTCACTGCCACATTGGAGCTTCTCCAAATGGCAAAAAAAATATGGAGGAATATGTAGCAAGAAAGATTCTCTACAAACTACTTGATATATCTACTGAAACTGTTGAGTTTACAGGAGGAGCACCTGAACTGAATCCAAATTTAGAAATGTTTATATCTGAGCTGGGACGATACGGCAGACAGCTAATCGTTAGGACTAATCTGACCGTACTTGATATACCAGAATACTCTTTTTACATTGATTTATACACGCATTATAAAGTGAAGCTTATTGCTTCACTTCCAAGCTATTTTAGAGATCTTACTGACAAACAGAGAGGCAAAGGGGTTTTTGATAAAAGTATAAGAGTTCTTCAAAAACTTAACTCTATAGGATACGGGGTTGGAGATTTAAGCCTTGATCTTGTTTACAATCCCGAAGGAGTATATCTACCGCCCTCTGAAAGAGAATTGGAAAAAGATTATAGAAACCTTCTGAATAAAAAGTATGGCATCACCTTTAATCGTCTATTGACAATTACAAACACACCTATAGGTCGTTTCAGGAGATATCTCATAAGACAAAACCAATATGGTCATTATATGAAGATGCTTATTAATAACTTTAATCCAGAGACATTGGATAATGTAATGTGCAGGCAACTTATCTCCATAGATTACAAAGGTTATGTTTATGATTGTGACTTCAATCTTGCCCTCGGGATAAGAGTTAAGGGATATGAAGATAAAAAATTCTGGGAAATTGATTTTGAGAAGTTTAACCCTGAGGTAACCTGTGGAGAACATTGCTATGCCTGTACAGTAAATCGTGGAAGCAGTTGTCATGGAGTATTGATAAAAGATGAAATGGCTTTTGATGTAAAAGACACCATTAAGCAATATTATGGTTCTGAATTGAAAAGTACTATGGATTTAAAGATTGGAGCATGTTGTACAAATGACTCGCTTCCTGATTATGTTAAAGAAGTTCTTCCTTACATTGCTGAAGAAATTAAAGAACGATACTATGGTTGTGGTTCTCCTATTCCACCTGCACTAAATAATTTGAAGGTTCTTGATATCGGGTGTGGTACTGGTAGAGACTGTTATGTCCTTTCTAAGCTTGTAGGAGAAAAAGGTTTTATATATGGAATTGATATGACTGAGAATCAGATAAAGATTGCCCAGAAATACCAAAAAGAACATGCGATGAGATTTGGTTATAAAAAACCAAATGTCCATTTTATCCATGATTATATAGAAAATCTTGAAAAACATTTTTCTGAAAACTCACTTGACCTTATCGTCTCAAATTGTGTTGTAAATCTCATAGAAGACAAAGAAAGACTTATTCACCAAATTTATAAGATCTTAAAACATGGTGGAGAATTCTACTTCTCTGATATTTATGCTGACAGAAGGCTACCACAAAAAATCAGAAAAATCCCTTTGCTTTACAGCGAATGTCTTGGAGGTGCCCTTTACTGGAAAGATTTTGAAAGGGTTGCAAAAAGAGCAGGTTTTATAGACCCAAGGGTAGTCTCAAAAAAAATTGTTGACATATCAAATGAAGAGATAAAAAAACTAACAGGGAATATTACATTTTATTCTATTACATACAGACTTTGGAAAATAGAAGGACTTGAAGATGGTTGTGAAGATTACGGTCATATAGTTATTTATAAAGGAGGGATACCCGAATCACCTTTTAAATTAGTACTTGACAGCACACATATCTTTGAAAAAGACAAGCCTGAAAGGGTATGTAGCAACACAGCGCTAATGATATCTGAAAGCAGATTTTCTGATTATTTTGAAGTTATCGGAGACTTTACGCATCATTTTGGCCCCTTTGTGAGTTGTAAAACTGCCGAAAGTCCTGAACAAAAACTGGATAAGGGAAATTGTTCATGTCCATAAAAATCGTAAAGTCAAAAGTTTTTAAGTGAATTCTTTGAACATCCTTTCCTTTTTTCTGGATTGTCCGATCAAGTCGGACAATGACAATAGAAAATGAAATCCTTTTTGAAAACATAGATTAGTCCTATCTACTCTTTGTGTTTTCATATTTTGTGTTTTCATATTTTATTTCTTTTTTCATGAAACTTTTGACATTACCTTCATAAAACTTTTGACATTACCCATAAAAAATTTAAATACTCTCACTTAAGGCTAAATCTTTCAGGATTTTTTCAACTGCTGACTTTATCTCAGGCAATCTTTCTTTGACAACCTTCCAGACAATCTCGTAATCAACTCCAAAATAAAAATGGGCGATTTTATCCCTGATTCGTGCCATATATTTCCATGGCACTTCTTTATACTTGTTTTTTATTGACTCAGGAATGTTCTTTGTTGCTTCACCTATTATATGTATTTGCTATACAACAGCTTTCATAGTCTTCTTGTTCTGAAGAAAAGTATCAAAATCAATGTCTCCAATAAAAATCTCTATGTCATTTATTGCCTCAACAATATCCTGTATAAAAAGCTTATAATCCCTGTTCATACATAAACTACTTCTGTTAATATTATTTCTTTAAGTTCGGGCCTTATCGCCCCCTTTCTTACCACGTCGACCTTTTTCTTTAAAATTTTTCTGAGATAATCTTCTAAATCGATTAACCGGAAAAGATCGGGCAGTTCGCTAAACTCAACCAATATATCTATATCACTCCTCTTTTTCTGCTCTCCTCGCACAATAGAACCGAAAATTCCGATTTCCTTAACTTTGTATTCTTTGACAACCTCATCCTTATGCCTTTTCAAAATTTCCTTTACCTCTTCAAGCGTTTTCATTATATAAACCCTCTATATATAAACCCTCTATTTTCAGCAATCAATTAATTTTATTCCAACCTACTTTCAAGTTGCCTTATAGATTATACAATATTAATTTATGATTATCTGCACAGAAGGATCATCTTGTTACTTCATCCATGATTACCTTGCTGCCCTTGAATACTCTTTGCAGGCCTATCAGCTTGCCATCAATTCCCCCCATGTTATAAGAGCTCAAAAAAGGGGATAAATCTTATCGTTGTCTTTCCTGTTTTTTCTTCATCACGAAAAGCTATATTCACAACCCATGCCTCTGCAGGATTATATCTGTTGATGAATCCCCTCAGCGAACGACCTATTTCCTTATTTTTCATTTCCCTGCATTTAACCTCTACCGGCACCACTTCATCTCCTCTCTCTATTACAAAATCTACTTCTGCCCTGTCTTTTGTCCGCCAGAAATGTATTGTGCTTCCATCCTTGAGCGACTTTTCAGAAAGTAAAAGATATACAAGGTTCTGGAAGACAAAACCCATTTCAGAAAGCGTTGTATATCGCCCAAAACGACCTACAGCGAAATTCCTCAAACCAATGTCACAAAAATACATCACTGGAGATTTTGTGATTTCCTTCCGAATGTTTCTGAAATAAGGGGTAATACGTTTAATCACAAACGTCTTTTCAGCATACGATAAATAGTTTTTTACAGTCTGCACTGATATGCCCAGTGTAGAAGCAAGCTCATTAAAATTAATCATATTTCCTATCTGCCCTGCCAGCAGTCTTATAAGGTTACCAAATGCATCAATCCGTTCGACCTTTAAAAGAAAGACTATGTCTTTCTCGATATAACTTCTGTAAATTTCATTTATGATTTTCAGTTTCTCCTCAATAGTTTCCTCAAGGATGACCCTTGGATATCCGCCAAAATTAAGATATTCCAAGAGAAGGCCTATTCCTTCAGTCTTTTTGACCTGAAAATATTCACTGGTCATATCTTCGTATTTATAGTCTGTTTTAAAATTTATGAATTCCTTCAGCCCAATGGTGTTGAGTTCAAACATCCTTTTCCTGCCAGTGAGCGATTCATGTACCTTTTCCTTCAGTTCAACACTGCCTGAACCAGAAACGATAAACTTGTATGGAGTTTGCATATCATAAATGCCTTTGAGGAAGAGACCTGCATTTTCTTTTCTCTGAATCTCATCAATAAAAACGTATCCCCTGGTTTTTCCGAAATCCAGCCTAATCCTATTCAGGAGCGCTGCCTGAGATACAAAATGGGGAAGGTCTTTCTCAAAATCAAGGCTGAGGAAAAGTGTTTTTTCACCCCTTTTGGTCAGATAATCCTGTAGCTGAAGCATCAGGGTAGTCTTTCCTGCCTGACGCGGGCCTATAATAAGTGATATCTCTTTACTGGGCAGATGCTTCAATAATTCATCAAGCAAGTATCTTTTGATAAGCATATATTATTTTAAGTGCGAGAATAATAAAAGTCAATATTTATAATAGTCATTTTGTTCTTGTTGATAAGATTAAAAAGTATGGCATCAACCTGAGAGATTTAGCCCATATTATTCATAAAATCTTTGGCAGAGGCAGTATTTGAGCGGATTTAAATTCTTTCGAAGAAAGAATTTACCTCGGAGGCTCGATCTTAATCGAGCCGAGAATGAGCGAGAATACTGCATCTGCCATTTACGAAAACTGCC
>JBNAVX010000153.1:0-4681 GCA_049700155.1 Thermodesulfovibrionales bacterium | reverse complement strand
AAAGAATTTAAATCCGCTCAAATACTACATCTGCCAAAGATTTTATGAATAATATAAGTTAGAATTTGTATTAAAAGCATAGAAAATAATTTATTAAGCAACGTCTGCACTATTTAGGTTATGGTTAGCGTGAATGCTTTATGGAATCTCAAGCTTATCAAGAATATCAAATACAGCTTTTACAGCTGTAGACTCAGCAGGGAGTTGTATAATAGGGATTCTCTTAAGGTCATATTCTGATATCATACTATCATAAGGAATAACTCCTGCCACAGAGAGTCCTAAATTTTGAGCCATGGTATTCAATTGCTCTACCTCAGTACCAGAAATCCTGTTAATTAGTAGGACCTTTTTGTCAATCTTGAGCTGTAGTTCATCAACTAATTCATCAATCCTCTTAGCTGTCTGAATACCTCTCACAGATGGATCACTCATAATTAAAAGCAGATCAACTCTCTGAGTTATTCTCCTGCTAAGGTGTTCCATTCCAGCCTCATTGTCAATAACAATATAAGGGTAGGATTCAGATAGTGTTTCTAAATGTCTTCTTAGTATATTGTTTGCAGCACAATAACAACCAGGTCCTTCAGGTCTACCCATTACAATTAAATCAAAGCCTTTTGATTCAATTATTGATTGTTGGACTTGATATTCTAAAAGTTGTTCAACAGACATTCCTCCTAACCTTTCACTGCTACTTCTTACTGACTGGAGTGATTCTTCCCTTAATCTACCAATAGTTGTATGTACCTCAACACCGAGAGTCTCATTAAGACAGCTATTCGAATCTGCATCAACAGCAAGAATAGCTCTACTTTTCTTCTCCATAAGATATCGAACAGTAAGACCAGCAACGCTCGTCTTACCTGTACCACCCTTACCTGCATATGCAATAATGAAAGCCATATAATTATTATAAACTTTATAAATGAAGATTTGGAGATTATATCAGCCCACTTAATTCTTAAACTTATGAGTAATTGGCAGATACAGTATTCTCGCTCATTCTCGGCTCGATTAAAATCGAGCCTCCGAGGTAAATTCTTTCTTCGAAAGAATTTAAATCCGCTCGAATACTACATCTGCCAAGAATTTTATGAATAATATGGGTTAGATAATGCCCTCAGGAATCCTTTCAATTTGTGCTTACTCTTCCTGTTGCTAAAAGAGAAATAAATCTATTAGAATGTATAATAAAATAATCTTTATAATTTTCAGGAGGTAGAGATTGAAAGAAGGAATTCATCCTAAATATGTAGAGGCTACAGTAGTTTGCGCCTGTGGCGAAACCTTTACAACAAGGTCGACAAAACCAAAGATAAGGGTTGATATCTGCTCAAAATGTCATCCGTTCTTTACAGGAAAGCAGAAGATCGTTGATGCTGAAGGAAGGGTTGATAAGTTCAGAAAGAAATATATTAGGAAACAGGCTAAAAGCCCAGAGAAGTAGAGAATTAAATAAGTTTATAATCGTTAGTCTCTTGTTTTGGACTAACGATTTTTTTTAGAAACATGGAAAAAATAGGTGGGCAGGCTGTTATTGAGGGTGTTATGATGAAGTCCCGAAAAGGCTGGACAGTTGCAGTCAGAGGACCGAATGGAGATATTCATGTCAAAAAAGAGATGCTGAAATCTATTCCAAAGATTCTGATGATACCTGTTATAAGGGGTATTGTAGCACTTTATCAAGCACTCTCACTTGGTATAAAGGCAATAGAATATTCAGCAAAAAAGGCTTTTGATGAAGATGATAAAAAATCTCTTGGTTCTTTGTCCCTCAGCTTAACTATTGTGTTTTCTTTTGTGCTTGGGATAGCACTTTTTATACTCCTTCCACTTTATGCTACAAAGCTCATTGGAATTATCTTTCCATATGTTTCAAAAAGCTCAATCATATTTAACCTTGTCGATGGAATAATCAGGGTATTTATTTTTTTGCTTTATCTGATAGGGGTTGGGATGTGGAAAGATATGAGAAGAATATTTGAATATCATGGTGCTGAACACAAAGTGATTCATGCATATGAGGATAGAAAAAAATTGATAATAAAAGAGGTGAAAGATTACAGCACTTTTCATCCACGTTGTGGGACAAGTTTTTTGCTTATTGTTATGGTAGTCAGTATACTCATCTTTTCTATTATTCCCAGGGACTGGTCATATATAGATAAATTCCTTTCAAGAGTTATATTAATTCCTGCAATCGCAGGGGTTTCTTTTGAATTTTTAAAACTTTCATCAAGAATGAAAGATAATCCACTGGTACATATTATTATTCAGCCAGGTCTTATGCTCCAGAGGCTTACAACAAGGGAGCCTGATGAAAGACAGATTGAGGTTGCTATTAAGGCACTTGAAGAAGTATTGAAGATAGAGGAGACAGATGATAGAAAAACTTAAGGCAATAGAAGATAAATATGAAGAACTGACAATGCTTCTTTCTGATCCGTCTGTTCTGTCAAAACCAGCAGAATTGCTTAAGTATTCAAAAGAGCAATCAGAACTCAAACCACTTGTAGATAAAATAAGAGAATACAGAAAACTTATTTCTGATATTGAAGAGGCTGAAGAGATCTTAAGAGGCGGTGATGGTGATCTTCGCAAACTTGCACAGGAAGAGATTGATTCGCTTAAAGAAAGGGAACCTAAATTATTAGAAGAACTTAAGATAATGTTATTGCCTAAAGACCCACGCGATGAGAAAAATGTAATACTTGAGATAAGAGCAGGGACGGGGGGAGAAGAGGCAGCCCTATTTGCTGCTGACCTTTTCAAGATGTATACAAAATATGCTGAAAAGAACAGGTGGAAGGTGGATATTATAGATATGAATTCCACAGGACTTGGAGGAATAAAGGAGGTTATTGCCTCTATTCAGGGTAAAGGTGCATATAGCAGATTGAAATATGAAAGTGGTGTTCACAGGGTTCAACGTGTTCCTGTTACTGAGGCATCAGGAAGAATTCATACATCTGCAGCAACAGTAGCAATACTTCCAGAAGCAGAGGAAGTTGATATAACGATCGATGAAAAAGACCTCAGGATAGATACTTTCTGTTCTTCGGGTCCAGGGGGACAGGGTGTTAATACAACTTACTCGGCTGTAAGGATTGTTCATTTACCTACAGGGCTTATTGTCCAATGCCAGGATGAACGTTCACAGATAAAAAATAAAGAAAAGGCTATGAAGGTCCTGCGTTCAAGACTATATGAGATGGAGATAGAAAAAAAAGAGAGAGAAAGGGCACTTGAGAGAAAACAGCTCGTAAAGACAGGTGATAGAAGTGAGAAGATAAGAACATATAATTTTCCTCAGAACCGTGTAACTGACCATAGAATCGGCTTAACCTTGCATAAACTTGATAAGATTCTTGAAGGAGATATTGACGAGATAATTGATAGTCTCGTTACCCACTATCAAGCAGAAAGGTTAAAAGAATTATAAGGAGTTTTACCTTATCCTTTTTGTCCTCTTTTTCCTTGCTTCTCTCTGTTTTCTCTTCTTCTTCTCTGAAGGTTTTTCATAAAAACTCGTCTTTTTAATCTCTTTGAATAGACCTTCCCTCTGTAGTTGTCTTTTCAGGGTCCTGAGTGCTCTTTCGACATCATTATCATGGACTTTTACATCCAAAATCTTTATCTCCTTCTTCTTCCTCTATTGCCAAAACTACTACCTTTCCTGTCTGTAAAACTATGCCTATCTCTGGGCTGCTGGGGCCTTGCTTCTGCAACAGAGAGAGTCCTATCCATAAATGTCTTGCCATTGAGTGCAGATATTGCCTTGTTTGCGTCTTCTTTTGATGACATTTCAATGAAGCCAAAGCCTTTTGGTTGTCCTGTATGTGCGTCAGTAATTATCTTGACTGATTCAACCTCACCAACCTGTGAGAAAAGCTCCCTGATGTCGTCTTCTGTTGCCTTAAATGAAATATTACCTACATAAATCTTCTTATCCATACTTCCTCCTTCTGTTTTGTTCTGTTAGAAAGACCAACTCTCTAATCAGATTTAGCTAATAAAACAAAAGCCTCAGGGCTTTTAAAGTCTCTGAGGCTTGTCAACTTTTAAAAGCTTCTAAGCTACTTTAACTTAATACCTATAAAATTGTAAATCACAATATTTTTTGTAGGCATCACATTTCCATGATGGAATCTAAAAAGCCATTACTGTTTAAAATAATATAATTTCATAAAACAAACATAACACACCCTTAATCCCCTCCATTCTCATTTCCCCTCTAAAAGTTATCGTAAAGTCAAAAGTTTTTAAGTGAATTCTTTAAATATCCTTTATATTCAAGGGATTGGTAACCTGCCTCCCTTTCAGTAAGGTCGAATTCTCAATACTTACTTATTTTTCCGTCATTCCCCGATTTAATCGGGGAATCCAGTCCCTTTTTTCTGGATTGTCCGATCAAGTCGGACAATGACAATAGAAAATGAAATCCTTTTTTTGAAAACGTAGTTTAGTCCTATCTACTCTTTGTGTCTTCATATTTTATTTCTTTTTTCTATGAAACTCTTGACATTACCCCCCTTTAAAAGTTATTTACATATCCTTTCCTCTCTAAAAGCTATCTACATATCATTTCCCCTCTAAAAAGCATTTACGTTATCTTTTCCACTCTAACCCATATTATTCATAAAATTTTTGGCAGATGTAGTATTTGAGCGGATTTAAA
>JBNAVX010000152.1:0-4770 GCA_049700155.1 Thermodesulfovibrionales bacterium | reverse complement strand
ACTCATTGTGTTTTCATATTTTATTTCTTTTTTCATAAAACTTTTGACATTACCAAAATAAGCATTAAAATTATGAATTTAAAATTGGTTTTTTACTATCATGGGACAAAAAGATATTTCAAACTCAAAGTAGGAAAGATATTACCCCATTTATTAGATATCCTTCCTTTGAGCAGATCTATTAGTGAAAGCTTCTCTTTTTTACTTATAATAACAGGTTCTCCTTTTATACCAGTAAGTTTCGCAGCAGTCTGTACTGCATCCTCAAAATCACCAAGCTCGTCAATCAACCCTAATTTTAGTGCCTGTTCTCCTGTGAAGACCCTGCCATCAGCAATCTTTTTTACATCTTCAATGAGCATTTTTCTTCCTTCTGCAACTGCTTTTATAAACTGTTCGTGTACATTATCCATAACCCCTTGAAGGATCTCTCTTTCTTCTTTTTTAATGCCTCTAAAAACGGAAGCAATATCTTTGTGTTCACCACTCTTAATAACCTCTGTCTTTATACCAATCTTATTAAGAAATCCTTCTATATTTGGGATTTCCATAATCACACCGATTGAGCCTGTAAGTGTTCCGGGGTTTGCAATAATCTTCGTAGCAGGTGAAGCAATATAATAGCCTCCTGATGCTGCGATAGAGCCCATTGATACCAGTATCTTCTTTTTTGCGACTGCCTTTTTTACTTCTTCATAAATCTCCTGAGCAGGAGCCACGGCACCTCCAGGGCTGTCAATGCGGAGTATAATAGCCTTCACACTCGGGTCTTTAACATACTGCTTCAGTTCTTCAACTATATCCTTTGAATCTACAATCATTCCTTCAATACGTATCAGGGCAATTCGGTCTCCAATCGGAATATTTTTTTGGAGTATCATGAAGAGCACTCCTGAGATAATAAATAGAAAGAATAAAACAAGAAATACAATTAATACCTTCTTCACCCTTCTAACCTCTTGATATTCTTCATGCTAAGTCCTATTTTTCTTTCTTCCAGATCTAACTTGATTATTCTAACCCATATCTCATCACCTTCTTTTATTGTTTCTTCTGGTTTTTCTGTTGAAGTCCTGACAATCTCAGAAGAGTAGACAAGACCCTCTACCTCATCCTCGAGCTCAACGAATATCCCGAAGTCAGTTATTCTGAGAACCTTTCCTTTTGTTTCATTGCCAAGTTTGAATTTTTCAGGGATTTCCTTAAGCCAAGGATCTGGCTTGAGTTGTTTTATACCAAGGGCTATCCTTTCTGCTTCTGGTTCTATACTCAATATAATTGCCTCAATCTTCTGTCCTTTTCTTAAGACCTCTGAAGGATGCTTTATATGTTTTGTCCATGACAGGTCTGAGATATGGATAAGACCATCAACTCCCTCGGGAAGACTGACAAATACTCCGAAATCAGTAATTGTCTTGACCTTACCAGAAATCTTCTGCCCTATTGTATATCTCTGGGATACAAGTTCCCAAGGACTTGGTTTAAGTTGTTTGATGCTGAGTGAGAGTCTTCTTTCATCTTTGTCAACCTTTAACACAACTGCATCAACAGTCTCACCAATAGAAAGGTATTTTGATGGATGTTTAGGTCTTGGCAACCAATCCATCTCGGAAATATGTACGAGCCCTTCAAGTCCTTCTTCAAGTTCAATAAAAGCACCATAATCAGTTACACTCACAACCTTTCCCCTTACCTTTTTACCAACAGGATATTTTTCATCAACAGTAAACCAGGGGTCTGGTTTTTTCTGTTTGTATCCTAAGGTTACCTTTTCATTCTCTTCATCATATTTCAGGACGATGACCTCCACCTCATCTCCTATCGCAAAGAATTCAGAGGGATGGTTTATCCTCCCCCATGATATATCTGATATATGGAGCAATCCATCTATTCCTCCAAGGTCTATAAAAACACCGTAGTCTGTTATGTTCTTAATTACACCTTTAATAAGTGCCCCTTCTTTGAGTTTTTCAAGAGTCTCAGCCTTTTTCTTTTGTCTTTCTTCTTCGAGTATAGCCTTTCTTGATATGATTACATTTGAGAGCTTATTGTTAAGTTTCAGGACCTTAAAAAGTAGCTTTTGTCCAACAAGGTTGTCAATATCCTTTGGCACCTTCAGGTCTATCTGTGAACCTGGCAGGAATGCGTTCACCCCTGAGATATTTACAAACATACCACCTTTTGTCTTTCCAGTCACAACTCCTTCTACAGGGGTTCCTTCTTCAAGAGCCTTCTGAAGGAGTTCCCATGTCTTTATCTTTGTCGCTATTTCTTTTGAAAGATTTACAATACCTTCTGAATCGACTATTTCTTCTACATATACATCTATATAATTACCGACCTTTATTGAGGTTAGCTCTTCTTCTGAAAATTCATTAATGGGGACGAAGCCCTCAGACTTATATCCAATGTCAACAATAACTCCGTCTGGTTTCAAGGCCAGTATTCTTCCTTTAAGGATTGTACCTTCTGCAATACTATGAAACGTCTCAGCATAGAGTTTTTCCATCTCATTATTTTTTAATTCCACGAAAGGTTTACCCTCCTATATCTATGATTCTCTCTTGAACCTCTTTTATAATCCATTCAGGGGTTGATGCCCCGGCTGTTATCCCTGCAATCTTTGCATCTCTGAACCATTTATCTTTAATCTCAGAAGACGTTTCTATATGATATGTAGGTACTGAAAGGGACCTGCAAAGTTTTGCAAGCTGTGAGGTGTTTGCACTATTCTTCCCACCGACTACTATCATTATATCAACTTTTTTTGCCATCTCTTCGGTCTCTTTTAACCTTAAAGCAGTAGAATTACATATAGTATTATATACTTTTATCTCTTTAGCATATTCTATAGCATAAGAAAGAAACCTTTTCAATGCCTCTACTGGTTGAGTAGTCTGCACAACAATACCAACTCTTTCTTTTAGTTTTGGAAAAGGGTCTTTTTCATTAATAACAACACCTTTACCGCTTGCATAGCTCATTAAACCTTTTACCTCTGGATGTCTCTTTTCCCCTAATATAATAACCTGATACCCCTCTTCACTAAGGAGTTTAGCATAATACTGTGCCTTTTTTACATATGGGCAGGTAGCATCTATTATCTCATAGCCCATAGATGATATTTTTTCTGAAAGAGGACGTGGAATCCCATGGGTTCTGATTATCAATGCTTCTATATCTTTTTTCTCCTTAATATTTTCTATGGGAATAATTCCTCTCTCCCGTAATCTTTCCACCACCTGTGGGTTATGTATTATAGGTCCAAGGGTATAAACTCCTTTATGCTTTCTTCTGGATACACGAAAAGCTATATTTACAGCGCGCTTCACACCAAAGCAAAAACCAGCAGTCTTTGCTAAAAGAACTTTCATACTCTTTCTTTTAACTCCTTAATTCTCTCCATTATCTCTCTACTAATCTTCTCCTGGAATTGTTTACCTGCCTCTTTTCTTTCAATCTTCAAATATTTGCCAAATATTACCTTAATCTTTGCAGGTCTTATAAACTTTGCTCCAACAGGTAAAGCATTATCTGTCCCTTCAATCAGGACAGGAACAACAGGAGACCCGCTCATCATTGCAATTAAACCAACACCCCTTTTAGGGTCAAGTATATTCCCGTCGGCACTCCGGCCTCCTTCGGGGAAGAGCACAATAACCTCGCCATTTTTGAGACGAGATATAGCTTCTTTTATCGTAGATGGTTGAGGCTTATTTCTATTTAGTTGAAAAGAAAAATATTTAATAAATGCTCCTATAAAAGGAATCTTAAAAAGTTCCTCTTTTGCGATAAAAATAGGTTTCCTCTTCAAAGCTACCCCTATGACAGGAGGGTCTAAATAGCTAACATGATTTGCTGCTACAATAAATCCCCCTTTGTCAGGAACATTATGATAGCCTATTATTTCAAGTCTATTAAAGACCTTAAAAAAAATAGTTAAAACTATTTTGGAGATTTGATATATAAGATAATTCAACCTTCGGTCTTTATAAACCTCAGTATTTCTTCTTTTGTCTTTTCAACAGACATATTTGATGAATCTATAAAAAAGGCATCTTTTGCTATTTTCAAAGGAGCAATTTCACGGTTACTATCCCTTTTATCCCTTTCTATTACCTCTCTTTTTGCTTCCTCCAGATTAGCATATATGCCTTTATCTTTAAACTGTAAATATCGCCTTTTGGCTCTTTCATCTAAAGATGCATCAAGATATATTTTTTTCCAAGCCTCAGGAAAAACAACTGTGGTTGTATCTCTACCCTCAATAACAATATCATTTGTAATACCTGCTTTTCTCTGGATATCAAGAAGGAAATCCCTGATCACCTTTTTTGTTGAGAAAACAGATGAGAAATAATCTATCTCTTTTGATCGTATATCATTTGATATATCTGTGCCATTAAGAAATATCCTTCCGTCATTGAAAGAAATATCAATCCCTTTTAAAGTTTCCATAATTTTGCTATCACTGTCTTTGATGTCAATACCCATATTTCTTAAAGCAAAGGCAACAGCCCTGTACAAGGCACCTGTATCAAGGTAATCAAATCCTAATTCCTTTGCAATAAGTCTTGCAATAGTACTCTTACCTGCTCCTGAAGGACCATCTATTGCGATAACTTTGCCCATAATGCAATTTATAAATTTGAAATCTTTTTAAAAGGTAAAAATTATAAATGAATGGATCTTGTTCATTCAAATTATAACATAATCCTCAAAATAGAGATAGAAAATCAAAAAGATAAGAAACCCCTTCTGTAATAATGT
>JBNAVX010000151.1:0-5035 GCA_049700155.1 Thermodesulfovibrionales bacterium | reverse complement strand
GTGTCCAATTATGATTTTTACCAATAGTACACAAATGATTTTTACGTAACATTTTAAAAATTAATCTTGACAAATGTTATCTTTTTCATTTATCATGATAATGAAAATCATTATCAATAAGGAGGATTCTATGGCGAAGAAGAGGATTGCTGTTATAGCATGTAAGAATATTAAAGGGACAAGTTGTGTGGGAGGATGTCTGAAGTGTTTTAAGGGTATAGCAGAGAAGTCAGGAGAATATGAGAGGTGGAAGGATTATGAGATAGAAGTGATTGGCATGGATGATTGCGGAGGTTGTCCAGGTTTGGTAATACCTAAGTTAGCTCTCATGATGGACATGGGTAAGTTGTATGACAGGGATTTTGATGCTGTTCATTTAGGGACATGTATAATGAAGGCTACACAAACATCCAAATGCCCTATTGATGTTGAGGATTTGAAGAAAAAGATTGAAACGAAATTAAAGAAAGAGGTAGTACTCGGGACGCACCCATATTAATAATAGTGTATGTTGATAAATTCATATTATGTCATTATCAGGCTTCATCATTGGCGTAGTCGAATGCTTTACAGGGCAATCTATAAACTATTGAAAATTCTGGATTGCCCGATCAAGTCGGGCAATGACAAACTATCTGAATAGCAATTTATGGATAGACACTAATTTAAGGAAGAATATCAATGCCATGGAGAGATGGAACTGGGCCACCGTGGTGGCATGGAAAATTTAAAGGCTGTGGTTATAGATTGACTGTACCAAGACAGGCAATTCTGGATGTTTTGAATAATACTACAGAACATCTTAGTGCAGAGGAGATATATTTAAAGGTGCATAAGACTTATCCTGCAATAGGATTGACAACTGTTTATAGAACCCTTGAATTACTTGTGCAGACAGGGATGGTATTTAAATTTGATTTTGGTGACGGTAGAGCAAGATATGAACTATCTGAAGGACCTAAGAATATTGGTCATCATCACCATCTTGTATGTACAGGGTGCGGAAGGATTGTTGATTACACAGACTTTATTGATGAAGAAATAGAGTTGTTGAAAAGAACAGAAAAAGGGCTTTCAAAAAAATATAATTTTAAGATTACAAACCATCTTATTCAGTTTTACGGTTTATGTGATAGATGTCATAAAAAATGATTTATATTTTTTTCTTTTATATTGAAAATGATTGTCATTAACATTTAGAAAGGAGGTGGGCTGAGATGCCATTTGGAGACAGAACAGGTCCTCTTGGATTAGGGCCAAGAACAGGAAGGGCAATGGGTTACTGTGCTGGGTTTGGTATGCCTGGGTTTGCGAATCCGTTTCCAGGAAGATGCTGGTTTGGATTTGGACGTGGTTGGGGTAGAGGATGGTTTGGTGGAGGTCGTGGCTGGAGGCATTGGTACTGGGCAACTGGGATACCTGGATGGGGAAGATATGGCTATCCCCCTTTTTGGGGGTATCCCTATGCCTCTACCGCAAAAGAGGAGATGGATATCCTGAAAGCTCAAGCTGAATTTTTAAAGAAGGAGATGGATGAAGTTCAGAATCGAATCAGCACATTAGAGAAGGCTCAAGAAGAAGGAAAAGACTAAGTTGACTAAAGGTATATGAGTTGTCATTGCGGCAACAAAGAAGAACATCTTTAAAAACCTCCCTTCCCTTTTAAGGTACTTCTTTATTGTTGCTCGCAATGACAACATTCTGTTGATTGAATTTTTAATAAATATAAGACATAAAGGAGGAGAACTATAATGCGAGTAGCTATATCAACAGATGGAGATTATGTATCTGCCCATTTTGGCAGATGTCCATCTTTTACAATAGTGGATGTTGAAGACGGATTAATTAGGAATAAAAAGATATTAGATAATCCGGGGCACCAGCCTGGATATCTTCCAGAGTTTCTTCATCAAAAAGGAGTTGAGTGTATTGTGGCTGGAGGAATGGGAGTGCGTGCACAGGAACTTTTTCGTGAAGCAGGAATCCAGGTAATCCTTGGTGTGCAGGACAAAATAGATGATGTTATAGAACAGCTTAAAAAGGGTGTCCTTAAAGGCGGAGAAAGTTTATGTAAGCCAGGTGCGGGCAAAGGATATGGTTTGGACAAAGCAGTATGCGACCATCCTCACAATGAACATGACAGATGTGAACATAAAATTTTGGATGTGAATAAAGGTGAAGCTACAAAAATTTGTGTAAGTTCACAGGGTGATAACTTAGATTCTCAAATAGATCCTCGTTTTGGAAGGTCTCCTTATTTTCTTATTGTTGATTTGGATTCTTTGAAATATGAGGCTGTCAAAAATCCAAACATAGATGCTATGGGTGGTGCTGGAATACAATCAGGACAACTTGTTATCAGTAAAAAAGTAAAAACAGTTCTAACAGGGAATGTAGGACCTAATGCATATCAGACCCTCCATGCAGCTGGGATACAGGTTATTACAGGTGTATCTGGAACAGTAAGAGAGGCTATAGAAAAGTTTAAAAAAGGTGAATTAAAAATCACACATTGACCTACTACAGAAGAAAAGTCTGGTATGTGGTTACACAAATAAAGGAGGTTAATAATATGCCATTTGGAAAAAGACAGGGATCAGTACAGGGTAGAGGTATAGGACAAGGTGGTGGTAAAAATATGGGTCGAGGCATGGGAAGAGGCAGGCTAGGTGGTACCCGACCGGGTGCAGGTCCTGGTGGATATTGTATATGCATAAACTGTGGCGAAAGAGTTGTTCACAAACAAGGGATTCCATGTTATTCAGTCAAATGTCCTAAATGTGGCACTATGATGATGAGGGAATGAAAAAATACAGTTTCTTTGAGGATCTGAAATGATTATTTCTGTTGCAAGCGGAAAAGGCGGCACAGGCAAGACCACGGTTGCAGTGAATCTTGCATTGTCTTTGAAAAATGTTCTATTTCTTGACTGTGATGTAGAAGAGCCCAATGCCCATTTATTTTTAAAGCCAGATATAAAGGATAAAAAGTTTGCTACTATCCCCATACCTCAAGTTGATGAGTCAAAATGTAATTATTGTGGGAAGTGTCGGGATATCTGTGCTTATAACGCCATTGCAGTTATTTCGCCAGATGAAGTCATAAAAAAGGGAAGTATCTTAATTTTCCCTCATCTATGTCATGCCTGCGGTGGATGCACTCTTTTGTGTCCTCAGAATGCAATAAAAGAAATTGATAAGGAGATTGGAGTAATCGAAACAGGAAATTCTGGGCACATCCAATTCGTTCACGGGAGACTGAATATAGGTGAAATAATGTCACCACCTTTAATCAAGCAGGTCAAAGAGTATATTAATCCAGAATATACTGTTATTATAGATGCTCCACCAGGGACATCATGTCCAGTTATAGCTTCAGTTAAAGGAAGCGATTTCTGTATTCTTGTTACCGAGCCAACACCTTTTGGTTTAAATGATTTAGTCCTGGCGGTTGAGGTTTTGAGGAAACTGGGCATTCCTTTTGGAGTAGTTGTAAATCGTTCAGATATTGGAGATGAAAAAGTTGACCTATTCTGTCAGGAAAATAAAATTCCTATACTTATGCGCATACCATTTGACAAAGAAATTGCCTTTTTATATTCGAATGGAATTCCCTTGGTAAGAGAAAAGAAAGAATATAAAGAGAGATTTAAGGATATGTTCGATCTCATAAATCGTATGAAAGGTACTGTAAGATTATGAGAATTAAACCTATCGGGATAAGGGAAAATAAGTTTCAGGAGGTCTAACGAGTGAAACAGATTGTTGTTATTAGCGGTAAAGGTGGTACCGGAAAGACGATATTAACTGCATCATTTGCATCTCTGGCAAAAAATAAAGTAATGGTAGATTGTGATGTAGATGCAGCAGATTTGCATTTACTTTTACATCCTGAGATAAAGGAGAGACATGAGTTCAGAAGTGGAGTAATAGCAAAAATCAATTCAGATATTTGTGAGCAGTGTGGTGAGTGCATTTCCGTGTGTCGTTTTAATGCAATCAGTGGAGATTTTACCATAGACCCCATTTCCTGTGAAGGATGTACCATTTGTAGTTATGTCTGCCCAACAGGCGCTATTATACTGGAAGAAAATATTTCCGGCGAATGGTTTATTTCTAATACAAAGTATGGTCCTCTTGTCCATGCAAAATTGGGTATTGCTGAAGAGAACTCAGGGAAACTTGTATCACAGGTCAGGCAGGTAGCAAAGGAGATAGCTGAAAAAGAAAATCTGGATTACATAATTATTGATGGTCCTCCTGGTATTGGTTGTCCTGTGATTGCTTCTTTGGCAAATGCAGATTTAGCTGTAATAGTTACAGAACCAACGCTTTCAGGTATTCATGATATGGAGAGGGTAGCACATGTCTCAAAACATTTTAAAGTTTCAACAAAGGTTGTAATAAATAAATTCGATATTAACCAGGAAAACGCAGAAGAGATTAAAAAGATTTGTCAGGAAGAGGATATAGAAGTAGTGGCCCAGTTACCTTTTTCTGAAAAAGTGAGTGAATCAATCGTTAGAGGTATGCCAATCGTTGAATTCTGCAGTAATGGAATTGTTCAGGGAATATCTTCTTTATGGGAAAGGATTAAGTAATTATGGAATATGTTTATGGCCCTGTTCCTTGCTTTTTCAGTCCTGCCATAGGTTTAATGTCCAAAATCGGTGTGCCATCTACCATATCTAATCCTTTTACGTGAATAATATTTTCTTCAATACCCAAAACCTTTAACACTGACATACCTATAGGGTTTGGTCTGATAGGTGAGCATGTACTGAAAACGCCAAGTTTCTCATTCTTATGAGGAGGTGTCTGAATAAGATGGTGTGAATTAAATTCTCTGCTTTGATGGAAGTGGAAAATCACAATTATATCCTCGCCAATTTTAATATCCTTAAGCCCTTCGGTATACATCTCATCAATGATTATCATTCCCTCCACATCAGAGATTGTCCAATGCCGTGGAACAATTGAAGCATCAGTTTTCACAAAACCTATTGGCTTTAATTCAATTTTGTAGGACATTTTTA
>JBNAVX010000150.1:0-5149 GCA_049700155.1 Thermodesulfovibrionales bacterium | reverse complement strand
AAGAAAGTGAAGCCCAGACTTTAGTCGGGGAGCTTCACTCATAAATTTATGAATTGAGTGGGTTAAAAGAGATTAAATACGATAGAAGAGGTTCAGGATTGCCCTTTTAATTTTTTATTTACATAAAATTGTTGAACTATACTGAAGATATTGTTCATAAGCCAGTATAAGACTAAGCCAGATGCAAAGTTGAGGAATATAAAGGTAAATATAATTGGCATTAACATCATAATCTTATTCTGTGTAGGATCCATAGATGTTGGGGTCATCTTTTGCTGGATTACCATTGTAATTCCCATAAGAATTGGTAAGGGACCAATTGCAAAACCTCCTATTAAAGGGAACCATGATGGTATATGACCAAATAAGGTATCTGGTGCAGACAGATCTTTTATCCATAACATAAAAGGCGCTCCACGCAGTTCTATAGCAATCAACAATATCTTATAGAGGGCAAAAAAGATTGGTATCTGAAGAATAATGGGAAGACAACCACTCATTGGATTTACTTTATATTTTTTATAGAGGACCATCATCTCCTGTTGCATACGCTGTGGGTCTTTCTTGAATTTTTCTCTTATTTCTGCCATTCTTGGTTGAAGCTCCTGCATCTTCTTCATTGCCTTCTGGCTCTTACTAATAAGAGGGATAAAGGGAATCCTTACTATTAAGGTAAGAAATACAATAGCCCATCCGTAGTTTCCAAGAAATTTATAAAAGAGTTTCAGGGTCCAAAAGAGAGGGACTGCTATTATTGAGAAAAAACCAAAGTCTATTATATGTTCAAGTCCTACCTTAAGCGCCTTCAGCCTGTCATATTCCTTTGGTCCTGCATAAAGAATAAATCTGTTTACATCAGGTTTCCCCTTGAAAGCGATGAGAAGAGATTCATTTTTTTTCCACACCTTTGCCTCTTCCATATCTGTTAGAGGTACAAGTGAGGCAAAGAAGTATTTATCTTCCTGGGCTATCCATTTTAGACCCCCTGAATAAGTCTTTGCTTCTTTAAACTTCTTTGAGTTGAACTCTATTCTGTCAGTCTCTTTAAGAAGTACTGGACCTATATGGACAGATGTATATTTATTATCATAGATTCCGAAATCACTTCCGACTGTTATCCAGTAGTCAGCGAGCCCAGAGACCTCATCCTTAATATCAATCTTGTAATCATCATTGTAAAAAGTATATGTCCTCTTGATTGAATAATTCTTGTCAGAATATTCAAACTCAAGGGATTCAGATGCTATTTCTTTATTCAGTTTTATATCCTTTCCTGAGGTATAAAAATCTGCATCTGCGAGACTGAATTCTCCTTGTGTACCTATTGCAAGTGGAGGCACTAAACCCTCGGTTCTTAAGAGAACAACATTCTTACCATCTTTGTCCTTATATTTTTTAATCTCATAATATTTCAGGGTACCACCTTTTGTTGAGAATATGGCTGAATATAAATCAGTCTCAATTTTTATTTTCTTCTCTTCAGAATCTTTTTTAGTAACAGGATGCTCGACTGGTTTTGCAGGAAGAACTTCTTCTTTTTTTGTAATCTCAGCTTTTTTAGGAATCTGCTGGGGTTGAGGTTTAAAAAAGAACTGCTGATATAGAAACAGGATGGTAAATGCGAGTGCTACTGCTATTAAAGCCCTTTTTTCCATCTCTATTTAGGACTATAAGAAAGCTTCTCAGAGAGAGCTTTCAACCAGATACAGACTTTATGGTTATATTTATAATTCTTACAACATGGAACAGGGTCATCTCCTCCTCCATGAAAAGGATGACACCTTGAAAGCCTTTTTACTATTAGAAATAAGCCTATTACAACCCCATGTTTTTCAATTGCTTCGAGCGCATATTCAGAGCATGTGGGGTTAAATCTACAGCTCACAGGGAAAAACGGAGATAAAAGATATCTATATAATTTTATCATCCACAATAATATGTCTCTCATCTTTAAATATCCCGTCAATTTTTATCTTTTAAGCCTTTTTAAAAATCTAAACATATCAACCGATCTAAAATAAATTAACTTTTCCTCTGATAAAAAGAGGATAAAGGGAATCATAAGTTAAAAAGAGGAAGTGTTAAGGTGTCAACCTTTTACGCCCTTTATTTCTTCTCCTCTTAATGACTCTACGCCCTCCTGCAGAACTCATTCTTTCCAGAAAGCCATGAGTCCGCTTTCGCCTTATTCTATGAGGATGGAATGTAGTATAGGTTCCCATTTAAGTTAAAAATTATAAATTTTTGAAAAAAATAAAGTCAAGCTATTGAACAACTACTTCATACATAACTCTTGACCTATTTTTTAATTCATGTTAGTTTTTATGCATTAAGTTAAAGGAGAAAATATGGCAATAGACAGAGAACTTCTTGAAATATTAGCATGTCCTAAATGTAAGGGAGATATAAAGTTGGTAGAAAAATCTACTCCAGAAGGTGGAGATGGATTAATCTGTGAAAAATGTAAACTGCTTTATCCGATAAAGGACGGAATTCCTGTTATGTTGATAAATGAAGCAATACCTTTAGATAAAAATGGGCATTGATATAAAAAGATTAGACCCAAGGCTTCCCTTAATTCAGAATGCTGATCTAAATGGCAAGATAGTCCTTGTCAGATTTGACCATAATGTTGTTAAGGATGGCGAGATAAGAGACCCATATAGAATAGACCGTTCTCTTGGAACCCTCTATAACATTGTTGAACGTGGTGGAAGACCTATTCTTATGACCCATGTTGGAAGACCAAAGGACAAAAAGACTGGTGAAATCAAATGCAGGCCGGGTGAGGCTGTTGAACCTATCGTGGATTATCTTGAACACAAGTTACATATAAAAATTCATATACCTAAGTTTTACATAGACCCTAAATTTGGAATCCCAAGCATTGACACCTCAATCAATCTTGCTATACGTGACTTAAGGGAGAGGAAGGTAGGGGGAATTTATCTGCCAAATACAAGGTGGTTTCAGGGCGAAGAAGGGGAAGGAGAGATTAGAGAAAAATTTGCACTACAACTCGCTGGACTTGCTGATATATTTATTAATGATGCATTTGGTTCATGGCAACCCCATGCTTCTACTTACGATATAACCAGACACCTGCCTTCCTATGCAGGTTTTCTAATGCAGCAGGAAATTATTAATCTTGACTATGTACTTAACCCTAATAGACCCTTTCTTGCTGTTGTTGCAGGTGCTAAATATGACACAAAGATAAAACCACTCTATGCTATCTATGAAAAAGTTGACTATCTTATCCTTGGAGGCGTAATTTACAACACCTTCCTATGTGCTAAATATGGAATATCCATAGAAGGCATCCCTGAGAAAGACATAAATGCTGCAAAAGACCTTGTGGAAAAAGACAGAAAAAATAAGAAGATTATAGAGCTTCCGTATGTTGTAGAGTCTGATACCCTTGAGGGACGTATAGAAGGCAAATACAGGACGATATCTATAAAAGACTTTAAAAAAGGGAAAAAGTATGGATATATTCTTGATATTGATCCAGAATCATTCAAAGACCCTTCTGTCATACAATCACTTTTGAATGCAAGAACAATATTTGTCAATGCCGTTATGGGATTTACACCCCATTTTACTTCTGGTTCTGAGGCACTTGATAGAACAATAGACCACAATCGTATAGCACTAAAGATGTATGGTGGTGGTGACACTCTACAGGAGTTCAAAGACCTATGTCCGGGACTCTATCTTTCTGTTTTAGACAATAGCCAGTACTATTTCTTTACAGGAGGGGGAACTGTCCTAACAGCAATTGAACAGGGGAGCCCTTATGGGCTAAAGCCTGTCCAGGCTTTAATAGAAAATCGTGATCTAATGACCTCTCCTAAAATACCAGCTTAATACTTTCTCAAGATTGACCGCAATATTATCTTTTGCATTTATAATAAATATTTTGTTATCTATGTGAAAAAGCTCTTTCTCCATCCTTACAATTTTTGGTGGATTCTCATGCCTCAATTTCAGTTCCTCTTCAAACATTGGAACAATCTTGTCTTTCATTCTTAGCTCTGTATCAACAAAGAATATTCCAATCTCTGGCAAGAGGTCAGAGACTCTGTCAAAAAAGGCTGTAATCTCCTTCTGATATATCTGTTTAGGAGGGGAGGATTTAATCTCCATATAAAGTATCTTTCCATCTACTTTTGCTATAAGGTCATAATCACCTCCAACCTTAGGCCTTTTAAACCTGACCCCCCATATTGCCTCAGTAGCAAATTCCCTCTTAAATATCTCTGAAATAAACCATTCAAGTGTCTCACCAAAACTCTTTATTGGTATCTTGGAGAGCTTGAAACCTTCCTGAAATCTTTCCACGAGTCCTATATTTAACATAAATTCAATATATGACCTTGTTACCTCTGATGTGGCATATCTTGTAACATCCTCAAGCCTGAAAAATTCCTGATGCTTGATAACCTCTCTTAAAAATAAACGGAATGAATACTTTTTCATCATTTCAAAATAATTGTCTAAGAATACTTCTATGGGGAGAAGGAGGTCTTCTGATGGTTCTCTTCTATAGATTTTAAAACCACGCCTTTTTAACAGGACTTCAAGGGAGGGAGTGAGTTCAGAAAGTGACTTCCTAAGCCTTTTTATCTCTTCTCTAAGAAGCTTAGCTTCATTATTAGATTCATCCCCGCACATATTTATATAAATTTGATTGCTATCCTTCTGTGCCTTGGTCCGTCAAACTCACAGAAGAAGATAGATTGCCATGTCCCCAAAAGGAGTTTACCTCCATCAACAATAACATTTATTGAATTTCCAACAAGTGTCGATTTAATATGTGCATCAGCATTTCCCTCTCTGTGAAAATAATTTATATCAGAAGGAACGAGCTTACTTAGTGTATTCAGTATGTCTCGCTGAACACTTGGATCAGCACCTTCATTTATTGTTATCCCAGCAGTTGTATGAGGGACATAAAGACAGCATATTCCATCTTTAATTCCTGATTCTTTCAAAACAGACTGTACCATCTCAGTCACATCAATAAATTCAATCCTTGATTTACTTTTAACATTTATATATCTGACCATATACCCTCCTCACTAAAAAGTACGTAATGTCAAAAGTTTTTAAGTAAATTCTTTAAATATCCTTTATCTTCAAGGGG
>JBNAVX010000149.1:0-5322 GCA_049700155.1 Thermodesulfovibrionales bacterium | reverse complement strand
TCATCCCAGATTAAAGGTCGGGGCATTCTGGCAGTTTTCGTAAATGGCAGATGCAATATTCTCGCTCATTCTCGGCTCGATTAAAATCGAGCCTCCGGGGTAAATTCTTTCGAAGAAAGAATTTAAATCCGCTCAAATACTACATCTGCCAAGAATTTTATGAATAATATGGGCTAAAAAAGTTTTCAAATAAATAGACTGTAAATGTTTATTAAATCTATATTTGATTTATAATAGTTAAAACATATGAAAAAATTTTATTTTGTTGTATGGTTATTGATTTCTGTTCTTTTTTCCATTTCCTTTGCTATAGTTACCGGGATTTATAGCCCTAATGAAAAAGTTAATGCTATTTGGGTTGTTACTGCAGCAGCTTGTTTCTATGTCCTTGCTTATAGATTCTATGGAGCTTTCCTCGCTGCAAAGGTTGTAACTCTTGATAATAAAAGGATAACACCTGCACACCTCTTATATGATGGAAAAAATTTTTACCCAACGAACAAATGGGTGCTTTTTGGTCACCACTTTGCTGCTATAGCAGGTGCAGGTCCGCTCGTAGGTCCTGTATTAGCTTCTCAATTTGGTTATTTGCCTGGTTTTATATGGATACTTGTAGGAGCTGTCCTTGCAGGTGGTGTTCATGATTTCATCATCCTGACCGCCTCTATGAGGAGGAATGGTAAATCCCTTGCACAGATAGCTAAACAAGAGGTAGGACCAGTAGCTGGTGGCGCAGCCCTTATAGCGATTCTCTTTATCCTGATCGTTGCCATAGCAAGTCTTGGACTCGTTGTTATAAACTCTCTCTATTTTAATCCATGGGGAACTTTCATAATTGCCATGACGATACCTATTGCTTTATTGATGGGGATATACATGAAATCTGTAAAACCAACAGGTGTAGGAGCAATTTCTCTGCTGGGTTTTTTTCTATTAATCATAACTGTCATATTCGGAAGGTCAATTCCTTCATCTCCTATTTCCCCATTATTTAATCTTAATAAGGATATCCTGTCACTCTTTCTCGCTATTTATGGGTTCATAGCTTCAGTTCTTCCTGTTTGGATGCTTCTTGCACCAAGGGATTATCTTTCCTCATTTATGAAGATAGGGGTAATATTTCTACTTACTATAGGAGTAATTACTGTTGCTCCTGATTTAAATATGCCACCTTTTACAAAATTCATTCATGGCGGAGGTCCTGTGATTCATGGGAGAGTATTCCCTTTTGTTTTTATAACCATTGCATGTGGTGCGATTTCAGGATTTCACTCTCTTATTTCATCTGGAACCACACCCAAGATGATAGAAAAGGAAAGTTATGCAAAGCCGATCGGATATGGAGCAATGCTTGTCGAAGGTTTCGTAGCTGTGATGGCATTGATAGCAGCCAGTGTATTAATCCCTGGAGATTATTTTGCAATAAATACAAAACTTTCTTTCTCAGAGCTTGCATCTTTAGGATTTCCAGTTTATGAGATAAAAGAGTTGTCAGAGACAGTTGGAGTGGAGCTATCAGGTAGACCGGGTGGCGCAGTATCTCTTGCTGTAGGAATGGCATATATATTTTCCTCTATCCCATTTCTTAAACATCTTATGGCTTACTGGTATCAGTTTGCCCTCATGTTTGAGGCACTCTTTATCCTCACGACCATAGATGCAGGTACAAGGGTCGCCAGATATGTAGTTCAGGAAATAGGAGGTTATTTTTACAGACCCTTTGGAGACCTCGGTTCATTAAAAGGAAGTATCTTAGCCAGCTTTTTTGTTGTCTTTGCATGGGGTTATTTTATTTTTACTGGTTCTATATCAGCTATCTGGCCTATGTTCGGTACAGCAAATCAACTTCTCGGTATGCTTGCCCTGTGTATCGGGACGACTCTGATAATAAAGATGGGTAAGGCAAAATATATCTGGGTTACCCTGGGTCCTATGATTCTCATGTCTATAATAACCTTAACTGCATCTGTTGAGCTTATTCAGGAATTTATCAATAAAGCCTCGATTTCTCCCAAACCTCTAACATTTATAATTAATGCTGTCCTGATGGTAATAATGCTGATTCTTGCATCAGTTATAGTGATCGATTCTGTAATCAAGTGGTATGGCTATCTCATCAAGAAAAAGCCTATAAAAACAACCGAAGTAGTTATCTGCTCATCTAAGGTCAGGGGTGGTTCTTAATAACTATTTATCAATACTTCTTTTATTATTTGTTTAAATCCAAGACATTTTATCAGATGCCCTAATTGCCTCATCAAAAATCTATATGAAACTGAATGTTGCCTCATTTAAAAATCTATATGAAAAAATATCAAAATTGTCTCCTACCACAAAAAACATACTGGGTGTACTGAGTCCTCTGGATAAATAATTCTTTTGACCGTTTATTTTCCACCCATCGGAATACATAATTTTTTTAACTGCTCCTTTGATAAAGGTTCTCCAAAGCCTGCGTAATGTATCAAAGGTGAAGGTGGATTATCAATTGGTATCCACTTCCCTTCTTTATAATCTTGATAGACAGAGTCATAAGTTACTCCATCAACAATAGGTATGACTCCTTTTAAATTTTTCACATTTCCATTTTCAAACCATGTCAAGCTGAGTCTTCCTTCCTTAACCTTCTTCACTGCCTCTGTTGCATGACATTCATCACATCTCCTGCCCTCTTTCATTATAGAATGACTATTTTGAGGAGCGAACATGAGAAATGTCTTGTTATCAGATACAACAAATGTCTGCATATTTGCTGATGTTACCTTTCCATTATAGTTCATTAAAAAGACCCATCCTGAGAGTGGAATTGCAACACGCTTCCCCTCTTTGAGGAGTGTATCAAAATGGCAATTAGAACAACTTATGACATGCCTTACATGGCATGCTTTACAGTCAAGTTTTTCACGATGAACCTTATGAGAAATAGATGACGAAATAGATTCATGACAATTTTCACATTTAGTATCCATAGCACCTGCTTGTTTCATGGATTTATATTCAATTCCATCGCCATGTATCTCCCTTGCAGTATGACAATCCATACATTCCATGCCCTTAGCAGAATGGACATTCTGTTGATTTAAGGAGATGTCGGTTTGGAGAATTGAAGCTTCTCGTGTGTGACAATGCAGGCATGTATCTTGTTTTCTGGCATACATTTTTGAGTATGCAGGTTTCTCATTTATAACAGTTCTATGACAGGCATCGCATGAGGTTACATGGCAGTTCTTACAATCGAGTTTTGAATAGGGAATACCTGTAAGAATCTCAAGGCCACCATTTGACTTGTCATACCAGTAAGCCATTCCATTACCGGTATAGCGCAAGCTAAAACTAAAAAGGGGTTCTTCTTTTTTCTTTTCTTCTGAAAAGACATTTCCATAAATAACTGTAACAATCATAATAATGCTTACTATTAAAATCAAAGCCTTTTTCATGACAAATCCTCCTTTATCCTGAAAGGATATCCAAAAGCCTATCGAGCTCTTCAAGAGAATAGTATTCAATCTCTATCTTACCACCCTTTTCTCCTTTATGAAAAATCCTTACTTTTGTTCCGAGGCTTTTAATCAACCTCTCTTCAAGAGATGAGATTTGTGGATCTTTAGATAACTTTACCTTTCTTGGTTTCAAAGTTTTTCTGGATAATGCCTCTGCATCTCTTACACTGAGTCCTTTTTTAACGATCTTCTTTGCTAATTCTATCTGGTTTGACTTTCCCTCAATAGAAAGAATGGCTTTGGCATGTCCAATGCTGAGAGAACCATTATATATGAGAGATTTTATCTCTCCAGGGAGTTTTAGTAATCTTAAGTAATTGGCTATCGTTGCACGATCCTTCCCTACCTTATCAGAGAGCTCTTCTTGTGTTATTTTGAAATCAGTTATCAATCTTTTAAAAGCCTCAGCAGTCTCTATTGGATTGAGGTCTTCCCTCTGGATATTCTCTATGAGGGCTATCTCAAGAGAGTCCCTTGAAGCTACATCTCTTATCAGGGCGGGTATCTTCTTCAAACCAGCAAGTGATGCTGCTCTCCATCTGCGTTCACCAGTAACGAGCCTGAAAGTTCCGTCACCGACACGTGACACTATCACAGGCTGTAAGACGCCCCTTTCTTTTATTGAAGCTGCCAGCTCTTTTAGTGAGTCGTCTCTGAAAGCCTTTCTTGGCTGGTTTTCACTGGGAAGAATACGATTAATATCTAAATATATTACCTCTTCTCCTCTTTCTGGTATCAGTGCCTCAAGACCTTTGCCTAATGCCATCTTCATTTAATATCTCCTTTGCCAAGGATAGATAGCTTTGGGCCCCTTTTGAGCGTATATCATACAAAAGTGCTGGTTTTCCGAAACTCGGTGCTTCTCCAAGAGTAACATTTCTCGGTATAATTGTATTATATACTTTATCACCAAAGTGTTTTCTAACCTCTTGTGCAACCTCATGTGAAAGGTTATTCCTTGCATCGAACATGGTAAGAATTATTCCTTCAATCTCAAGCTCAGGATTGAAAGAACTCCTCACATCGCGGAGTGTTCTTAATAAAAGACTCAGCCCCTCGAGGGGGTAATATTCACATTGTACAGGAATGATAACAGAATTAGCAGCTACGAGCGCGTTGAGGGTCAGAAGACCGAGTGAAGGAGGGCAGTCAATTAATATGTAAAGAAACTTGTCCCTGATTGGATGGATCGCCTTTTGCAGAATCTTTTCCCTCTCTTCTTTTCCTAAAAGCTCAAGTTCAGCACCTAAGAGGTCCATTGTAGAAGGTAAGATGCTTAGATGTTCCATAACAGTCATCCTTATAGCATCCCCAATCTCACAATTTCCAGTATAGACATCATAGAGACTTTTGTCAATTACATCTCTTGAAATACCGAGTCCAGATGTTGAATTACCCTGAGGGTCTGTATCTATAAGAAGGATCTCTTTTTCTGCAAGGGCGAGGGATGCAGCAAGATTAATAGCTGTTGTAGTTTTTCCTACTCCTCCTTTCTGGTTTACTATAGTTATAACCTTCCCCATACCATTAGAAAAAGAGATGACTTAATTATAGCAGTTATATAACCATTGTTGAATGAATTTTACTTTCTTCTGAATATCTCTTTCAATATAGATAGCGATCCCAAATTTGCCGATAGACTTTAGACATAATGCACTGACATGTTTAGACATTCCCCTCACAATGTCACTGTTTCATTCTATGAGATATGTATTTTTCATCTGACTTGTCCAAAATAAGTTTTTAGAAAGACCTACATACCTTTTTTACACACCCCTTCACCCCTCTTTTTAGAGGGGAAAGGATAATGTAAATGCCTTTT
>JBNAVX010000148.1:0-5380 GCA_049700155.1 Thermodesulfovibrionales bacterium | reverse complement strand
CAGACCATGTGATATAGATGTGTCCACTGTTGTCACAAGAGATTTTAGGGTAACCAGAATCTGAAGAGCCTGGGGTATCAGTGTCTAATCTGATATCTGAGGTCAGCCACGTCATCCCATAATCAGAAGAGGAATTAATATAGATATCTCCTAATCCATTTCTTCTGTCATACCATGTGACATAGACATGACCTGATTCATCAGATGCAACCTCAGGCCAGATGGAGTATGTTGAGCCAGGAGCTCCGGTATTCAGCCTTATATCAGAAGCACCCCATGTATTACCATAGTCAGAGGATGAATTGAAGTAGATGTCGGGTGACTCAGGGTTATTTCTTCCATCATGCCATGCGATATAGACATGACCATTATTGTCGTTATCCAGGGATAGACCATCTGGGATAGCACCAGTTGTATTTACAATTCTATCTGTTGATTGCCAGGTATTACCGTAATCTGTCGAGTAATTAAATAAAACCTCTTGTATTGGAGTTATCCATGCAATATATACATGACCATTGTAATCACAGGAAATCTGAGTTTCTGTGCCTCCAGATGTTGATATCTGAACAGGATTAGAAAGCCAGTTGACTCCATAGTCAGAAGAGGTATTAAAGTAGTTATTATTCCATACTACATAGACGTGTCCAGAGTTGTCACATGCTATCTGAGGGGTGGTTGCAGATGAGATATTATTTAATTTTATGTCTGAACTGAGCCATGTTGCTCCATAGTTTGATGAGACATTGAAGTAGATATCTGAAGTTCCATTTCTACTATCTTGCCATACGACATAAACATGTCCTGAGTTATCACATGCAATCTTTGGAGAGTTTGAGTTGTTAGCACCCGGGGAATCTGTATCAAGCCTTATGTCTGAAGCCTGCCATGTAAATCCATAGTCTGAGGAATAATTGAAGTAGATATCTGAATTTCCATTCCTTGTATCTTCCCATACAGCATAAACATGACCATAACCATCTGCTACTATCTGAGGATTACTCACATTTGCATTGCCTCTGTCAACTATGACATCAATGAGGTCTGCATAAAGGGATGAGGGTAGAAGAGAAAATAAAAGCAACAAAGAAAATAATATCTTTAACCCTTTTTTCATCTGTTGTATATATTATTAAAGCAAGGTTTATACCATGATATCTAAATAACCTATTAATAAAAAAATTTATTATTTATTCAGGGGTTTTTAAATTAAGACGATTTATTGGAACAGAAAACTGTATCCATTAGATACACTAATAGTTTATCTATGAATTCTGGTTAGCATCAATAAAGATATTTAACTCTGGATTCCCCGAATAAAACGGGGAATGACAAGAGGAAACTATTTAAGATTCTATATCTACAAATTTGGGGGAACTCTAAATTCTGGACTTCTCATAGGTATATATGTTATTTTTTACACATGAATAAAACAGTAAAATTGATATTATTTTCTTTAATCATACTCATACTTATTGGATGTACGACAAAACCAACTTTGAAGGCATCACCTGAAGTGATGCAGAAAATAGAGGATGCCTTTTTAGGAGAAAGATGGGATGAGGTAATAACACTTGGAAAAAAGCAGATTGAGATAGAGCCCCGAGATGTTATTGTCCAATTTTTATTGAGCATGGCTTATTACATGAAAGGAGATTATGATTCACAGGAGAATTATCGTGAAATGGCTACAGAGGATGAGAAGAGCACCGATACTGTTATAAAATGGTGTGAGCAATTTACTGAGAGATTTCCGGACAATTACTATGTCCGACTTTTGATCGCTTCTGCCTATCGTTCAAAAGGCGATGTAGAAAAAGCAATGGAAAATTACCAAAAGGCAGTAGAGATAAATCCTGCTCTTCCAGATGCATATGTGGGTCTTGCAACTACTAATTTTGGGAAGGAGAAGATAGAGGATGCTATTAAAAATCTCAAGAAGGCTATTGAGGTAAATCCCGGGCATGTGCCTGCATATTATAATCTCGGTTTTATATATGAATTCAATGGTCAGAATGATGAGGCAATAGCCTCTTATGAGAAGACAATTGAGTTGAAACCTGATTTCAAAGAGGTATATATCAATCTTGGTGATCTCTATTTAGATATGGGGGAGAAAGAAAAAGCCATAAAAGTATACCAAAGCCTGATAAATATGGATCCAGACGGTGACCTCAGCAGATATGCTAAGGATGTGATTGAGGGGATGAAGTAAATTCAAGATTCAAGATTCAAGATTCAAAATTCAAGATTCAAGATTCAAAATTCAAGATTCAAGATTCAAAACTCTACTTTAAGACCTCCCGCTTCAATTGGCCAGTAGAGGAGGGTGTTTTTGTATTGTGGCTCAGAACCTACCTCTTTCATGGTCTCCCCTACTGCCTCTGCTATTGTCTTTTTTCCAAGTAATAAATATTTTAAAAGCCTTATAGTGGCGATGTCAGTGTGGTGTGCAGAGACAGGACCGTTCCATCCTATATAAGCCTTTGCACCCTTTTCTATGAATGCGGTTGCCATACATTTTTTTATACTGGCACAACCCATCATAATAATTATGCTGTTATGAAAAGAGCCCTTCATACTATAACGAACAAATTTGTCTGTTATCACAAGATAAAGAGGGTCTCCTTCATGATATGGTTCTATAAATCCCTTTGCTACCCTGTTGAGCATCTGCTCCTGAACATATCTTTCTTTGGTGTAGGGTTCGGAGGTGAACAGGGCAAGGGAAAGATATTTGTGAATATAGGTTGAATGTACACGGAAAATTATCAGGTCATATTCACGGGCAGGAAGATTTCTGTAAAATTCAACAGTGACATCCTCCCCTTTATAATAGTCCACAGTATATCCTGCCTCTCTTAATATCTCAGAACATTCTTTCACAAATGACTGGTTCGGATGAGAGATACTCAGGTGGTCAATAATCGCAGATTTTTGTTTATGGATTACTGCCGGGATATTATTTTGACTTTGCTGGTGTAAAGAAGAACATGAGGGTAAAGGAAGTAGTAATATTAAGTAAAGAAAAGTAAATGCAAGACAGCATGTAAGACGTATCATTCCTCGCCTACCCAGGGTGTGCGAGGAATGATATTTTCGGTACAGATACACTGAAAAAATTATTAAATTTAAGGAGTTAAATCTACAATATGTATGGGACTCTTCCTCTTGTTATTACTTTCCTTTGCTTCCTTAACGTAATTAAAAGCATCAGCAACCGCAATTATATAATAATCACCTGGTACAGGGCATCCTTTTTCAAGAAGTTTTTCCTTCGATGGTATAGCAAGATATGTAGTTCCTATATTTGCATCTCCAGCATCAAGTTCAGAGACATATCTTCTTCCAAGAAGTATAGGAGTACAAGAAGAATCTTGAGGTTTTAGATAGTACCTGTTTATAGATGCACCTGCTTCATGTGTTCCGATATTCCTTACAACATCTGTAATGAGAATCTTCATTCCAGGAGCTGTCTCTTTCTGAACTATAAGTTCTGTAACAATAAGGTCAGGTTTATCTCCATCCTGTGCAACTGCAACCGCCATATTTGTAGTAAATACTAAGATTGTCATTAGAAAACCCATTAAGATAACTTTCTTCATTTTTTCCTTCCTCCTTTGTTTTCCTTTTCATAAATCTTCCTGTTTTTTATGAAACTTTTGATATTACCTATAGTCTCTTTTCAGTCATTTGCCAATTCATTCTGAGAATAATCCAGTTTTTCTTTTCTAAGAACTCCTTTCACCTCCCTTCCCAATAGAATTTACAACTCATTATGTTTTGCAATCTGTGCAATTATGTTATATTTTACATTGAAAATATAATTATAGATTCCCCGATCAAGTCGGGGAATGACATCTTGATTTCACTGTCTCTCACCTTTTGTCTGAAGTCTATTGTCTGAAGTCTGTTGTCTAAAGTCTGTTGTCTAAAGTCTGTTGTCTGAAGTCTGTTGTCTTATAAAATGTCTCCCTACGGACTCAGTAATCTATGTCCTGGAATTCCCACTCCTCCAACAGCACTGCATTGAGCTGCGCATGTTGTTCCACATGTTACAGCGAATATTGCGCTATCACTATCTGAGCAACCATGTGGGTCTGTAGCTGTAAATGTGATAGTCTCACTACCTCTCCATCCACTTAGATATTGTATTGTAGCAACTCTGTTACTGTTTATATTTACTATTAAATTAGTATTTCCTGAGTAGCTCCATGTTATCTCAGAGTCTGAATTATCAGGGTCGTTTACAAAGTTATCAAGGTGAATTGTTGTAAAGCTTTTTCCTGTCACAATAGTCTGATTTGGGATATTACTCACAATAGGGCATTCATTTGGCTTTACAGTGAAGGTTGCGTCATCGCTATCTGAATGACCATCAGGGTCAGTGGCTTTAAATGTAATTGTTTCACTGCCAGTCCAGCCCGAAGGATAGGTTATAGTGGCAACTCTATTAGCATTAATGTTGCATGTTAAATTAACCTGTCCTGTGCATGTCCATGTAATGGCAGAATCTGGATGGTCACTATCATTTACATAGTCATCAAGGTGTATAGATGTGAAGCTATCGCCAACCCATATTGTCTGATCAGGGATATCACTGACTGCTGGCACACATGAAGGTGCTGCGCCGTAAGTAATCACAAAGACAAGGTCTTGGTAGTCCTTATCTCCTAATCCAGAAAGGTCTTCAAATCCACACACATAAGTGTCGTTTCCTAAGTAATATGTGACCATATGGGTCTTTCCATCAGCATTCATGCTGTCAAGTGAATACCATGTCCCACCTGTTGTCACATCCTTAAAATAAAAGTCCCCTCCTGTTGTGTAGAAATGGACGTTTGGATAGAATATACCATCTGTGGAAGCAGATAAGATTAATCCAGATGATATAGAATTCTCCCAGTATAAATTCTGATTGTATCCTGCATATGTAGCATAAATCTTGATAAAACCGTCCCACTCATGCCACCAACCATCACACATGATTTCATACGGACAGAGCTGAGAAGAACTTGTAAACGAAGTCCCGAGCGTTGCATTTACGACCTGATAGAGGTTGAGCTCTCTACCTGGTCCCCATGGGTCATTCACGGGTGTACATATTGTTAAAGCATTATTTGAAAATAATAACAAAATAAAGGTTAATACGAAGGAATATAAGATAACCTTTTTCATAGTCGCGACCCCCTCCTTTTAATCTTTGTAGTCCTCTTTTCACTGTCATTCCCCGATTCATTCGGGGAAACTATAAATAAAACATTTATTTTCTGGATTGCCCGATCAAGTCGGGCAATGACATAAATTTGTAGCTCAGACAAATAACCCATATTATTCATAAAATTCTTGGCAGATGTAGTATTTGAGCGGATTTAAATTC
>JBNAVX010000147.1:0-5388 GCA_049700155.1 Thermodesulfovibrionales bacterium | reverse complement strand
GTTGTATGGGTTCTTATTGAATCACCATCTGCTTATGGTATCGTGCCTGCATAAAATTTTTGATAGTGCAAGGAGGACATCTGTCCTCCTTGCACTATCATTCTCTTATTAAAATTTATCAAGATTTAATATGATTGTGTTTATAGAACAATCTGAGAATAAATATTTGCTAATGATAGCGGAGGGAAGATATGATTCTCAATGTTTATCGTGACCCTAAGTTTATTGAGAATCTTGAGACACTTCGCACTCAAGGGGGCAAATCACTCGCAATAGCAAAGAAGGCAGACAGGCTGATTAAAAGGATATTGACAAAAAGAGTGAATGGATTCCCAGAAGTGGGTAAACTGACAAGAAAAGGAGAGTTGAGGATAAAGCATTGCAAGAAATATGATTTAGGGGATGGTTATCGTCTTATCACCCTTGAGGAAGGCAATCAAATAATATTTCTTTATATTGGTTCACATGACCAATGCAACCGCTGGCTTGAGAGAAATAAAGGACTTGAATACAAGATAGATGAGATAAAAGATGTCGAAGTTATAACCACAGAGACAAATGGAGACAAGGCTGAATTTATGTTCTCTGATTATATAAAAGAAAAAACATTTGCTGATGAATATGAAGAACAACTCATGTCAAGGATTGATGACAGAATACTGAGAAAAATCTTCTGGGGTTTGTGCAGATAAATTCCAGGGTCTTTTTTTAATTAAAAAATGGGCGGGAGGAAATCCTCCCGCCCATTTGTGTTTTCTTATAAACCCTTCCCTTATCTTCAGGGCATTGCTGGAATATCTATTTTGTGGACTTCTCCTTCTGGGGTGATCACATGAACAGCACAGGCAATGCAGAAGTCATAAGAGTGTGTTACCCTTGGTAACTCTATAGGTTCTGCAGGATTTGCTACCCAGACTCCACCATTACTCTGCAGAGATTGTTCTGCAGGTCCTGGAGTATTGTTAGCGTTTCTCGGGCATGCATTCCATGTTGTAGGAACAACTGCCTGATAGTTGACTATCTTACCTTTCTTATACTTAATCCAGTGACTCAGTGCACCTCTGGATGCCTCAGTTAAAGCATATCCTTTTTTAACTGTATCATAAATAGGAACTGTGTCATCAGTTATACCAGAAGAGGCAAATCCATTGCTGATAGTTCCAGAAACTTGATTGAGGAAGTGTTGTGCCATATCAACCATAAGCCTTGTCTCAATCGTCCTTGCCGCAATCCTATCAAGTGTGGAATCACCATTGTAAGAAACACTACTTAAATCAGGTCCGCCTGTACGTCCTGCAGGTGGTATAGCCGCGTAAACAGGTTTTAAAGCAGCCCCTAAGGAGTCAGTTCCATTTTCAATATCAGGACCTGACTGCCCCCAAGTAGGTGCGAGAGAATAACCAGCAGCATTTAGTAAACCTGCCCAGTAAAAACCATTGACGACCATTCTTGAGAGAGGACCTACCTCAAATGGTTGATAGTTACCTCCACCAACATCATATGCAGGGGACTTGAGCCAAGAGTATTCGTTTAAAGGTCTTGGTTGGGTTTGACCTGACCATGGATGTTTGAAAGCTGTTCCATCAGGATAATTTACACCAACTTTATTGTACCTTGAGTATCCAATTGATTCAGCAATCTTCATTATATCAACAGCATACCGTGGCGCTCCATGTTGGGCACTATTTTTCCATCCTCTAACAATGGCTCGTTCATCTGGATTATTGATAGAACCGAATATTGTTCCAAAGTCCCCAGAGAGAGGTATTGTGCCAGCTTCTTCTCCCCAACCGAAAGACATGAAGTTTGAATGGCTATTTCCAATCCAGAAATACTCAGGGAATAAATGGGCAGCAGCAACAGTGTCAAACATCATTGTGCCTGCAATTCCATTCGCAAAATCAGAAGGCTCTCCCACAAATGCTTTAACCTCATTTAGTAGATTCTGATAATCTGTCACATTATCTGTGGTAAGAGATGTTGTTATCCCACCAGGCGTATAACCAGAACATATAGGTTGTCTTCCCATAACGATAGCAGCCATCTCATGCAATTTTCTCCTGATATCAAGTGCCTTTAGATACTGACCTGTAAGATAAGCATTTACAGCATCACCGATATTAGAAAGATCATTTTTTACACCGGGAAGACCAGCTAATGTGTTAACTGCTGCTGTAGGTATCAGACCTGTTCCAACCATCTGCAATATCCTCTGAGTAGTTATATAGTAACTATTGTCATACCTTGGGCATAGAAATGGTCTGTCAATTGGTGCAAAGTTATATCCACCAAGATGAACGGTTGGTAATACATAGTCAAGTGCAACAAGGTGATAGAAGTGTAAGACATGTGACATCATATGTTGTGCAACATGACCGAGATTTCTTAACCTTGCAGCATTTGGAGGAAGGGGCTTATTAGTCCATCTTCCCAATGGTCTTTGCGCTACTGGTAACCTATCTTCATAATGGACCTGATACCTGAATGCTGTTCCTATGTTCTTACTGGATGCGACCCCATGTCCAATGGGACAGACACCGCAATGTCTCTGTGTTAAAACCATTGCATCTCGGGGATCACGTTTCTTCATAATTATCTCAAAACCGCGAAAGAGGTTGCCATGAATTTTTGCCTCTGAAACGCGAACTCCGCTGCTTTCAGCATTAGATGTTAAGCACTCAATACCTATATGACCTTCCATTCTATTTACAGGATCAATTAATATCTTTCCCACTTTTTATCACCTCCTTAGCTTGGTGGAATAATATAAGAATAGCCCCTCCAGCTACCCTTATTTTGTTCATAAAATGGTGAACAGTAATCAGGGAATCCCGGGCTTGCACATCCCTGGCACGGCATATTGTTAAGTACACACCAGTTATTCTTCTTAAGACCTGAACCAGTTTCAATTGGGTTCCACATCCTTGTAGGGCAATCAGGTCTAATATGGGCTGGTCCGGCTATCCATCCGTTACAGCCTTTCTGTTTCATACAACGACCCTTTGGGTTTGAAGCACTCCTCTGACATTGAATGAGTGTGCTTGCAGATCCCATGTCTCTCCTTGGGTCATCCATGCAGAAGACATACTCTTCATTTCTATGGTAAACACCTGTGTAAGTTAGTCTTGGCACAGTCTTACCATTAACTGTTATACAACTTGAGGTATCAAGGTTATTAAACAGAATTCCAGGGATTATTCCGTGTATCTCCAATAAAGCTGCACCAACTGTTGCAATTACCCAATCAGAATTTGGTGGGCAACCGGGTATGTTCACCATAAGTTTCCCCATTCCGTTTTCCATGTTAATCCATTGATATGCTCCCATTCCACCAGTGACACTCTTTTTTGCAGCAGGTACACCTCCATATGCTGCACATGTTCCAAGTGTCACAACAGCAAGCGCATTTTCAGCAAGCCAGAGGGTTCCACCTGCCATCGTGACATCTGTTCGCGGACCAAGGTCTGGATCATTATAATGTTCCATATAGTCTTCCCATGGTTTCCCAGTTTTTGGGATATATCCAGGTACATCCATTATCCTGCAGTATTTTCCATTTGATGCTGTTTGGATTGTTCCTTCAACGAGTAGAATATATCCGCCATCGTCACGAAGTTGCATAAGATGCTGGTTAGGAATATCTCCGGATGTTGCCATGATTATCTGTGCCCAATCAATTGTGATAATCTCGAGAACTACCTCTGCAATGTCGATATCCCCATCTGGGCCACCAGATACAGGATAGAAATTTCCGATATCAACCAATTGGTAACCGGGTATTGCATTATTAGCAATGGCATTCAGAACAAGGTCAGGGTCAGCAGTATCAGCAATATAATTCAGAATAGATGTGGGGCATCCTGAACATGCTGCACCTGCAATCCAGATGACTCTTGCTAAGGTTCCAGGGTGACCAGGGATTAAAGCATTCAGAGGAAAACCTGCGTCACAACCCATTACAGCTGCTTGAAGATGTTTTTCCAGCTTAAGTAAGTCACTCTGAGATAGTCCAAGCGCAGCTGCGGATGCTGACAACCACTTCAGAAATTGACGACGTGTAATCTTAATACTTTGCATTTACTTATTCCCTCCTTTCAATTTTTGGTCTCCAAGACTCTGTTAACAAAATCCTTAATATCTACTTTTTCCTCACCTCCTTTCGAATCTCTGTCAGCTTCAGCCACCTCCAGTTTATTAAGTTCTATAAATAAAAAATAATTTTCTTTAGTAGGGGTGAACGCCTAAGTCCTGGTTTTTAGCGTTCACCCTCATGGTCGCTATTCTCTGACAGTATGTCAAAGATTTAAGGGTTTGACCCATTGGACATGGAAGCGACCATTTTTAGGTATGCAAAAAAATTGCCAATATTGATTTTTTAGATTAGTTCAATTGCTTATGTCTATAACATTTTAAAAATCTATAGAAAGGATTGCTTTTATAAATAGATAGGTATCAAATTTATAAAGATATAAATGATTATCTTTTATTTTAATTGAAATGTTGTCCATGAACTCGCTGACTTTTCAATGATGTTCTTCTGGCAAATAAAATGTTTCCAGAAGAAACAAGTTGTTACCCAGCTTATTCACAGTTTTCCTTTTTTTAATGATTTATGTCTAAAAAGAAAGGAAAAATCTATATATAAATATTATTTCATAGATAATATCAATTTGAATTATAGTTTTTTTATTTTTTATTATTAATAAATTAATAATGAGTGAAAAATCTGCTGAAATTTCTATTACAAAAGGTAGTTCAGTATTGAAAGATAGTATATTATTCTCTTTCTTGAGAAAAATAATTGTATCACCATTCTTTTATCACCTAATAAGATTTTCTATCAGCTTAATTTTTATTTATGCTGGGTTATTAAAACTATTTGACCCAAAGGCATTTGCAAGAGCGATCTCCCAATATGAATTGGTTCCAGAAGGGCTCTTAACTCCTTTAGCCATAGGGATACCAGCCCTTGAAGTCTTAGCTGGAGTGTGCTTAATATTTTCTATTAGAGGTAGTTTAAGTTTAATCTTTGGTTTACTGATTACCTTCATTTTTGTCCTCTGGTATGGAATACTCAGGCATCTGGATATTGATTGTGGATGTTTCTCTCCTGAAGAACTAAAGAGCCAGGCAAACCTCTGGAATGCATTTTATAGAGATATTGCTATGGTTGGTGCAGTGATTTATCTTTATATCTCAAATAGGATACGCAATAGGGCTAAACCCATTTCATCTGTAAAGATAAAAAATAAAACTGGTAATGTCAAAAGTTTTATGAAAAAAGAAATAAAATATGAAAACACAATGAGTAGATAAGACTAATCTATGTTTTCAAAAAAAAGGATTTCATCTTCTATTGTCATTGTCCGACTTGATCGGACAATCCAG
>JBNAVX010000146.1:0-5402 GCA_049700155.1 Thermodesulfovibrionales bacterium | reverse complement strand
CCATGCTCCTTTACAAGCTCCATTACATCCTTTTTGTCTTTCGGTTTATCCATGTATCCCTCCTGAAATTATAACAATTCATATTTTATTATCAATTTATTAAGTCGGATTTAATAATATATCACTCCAACCCAAAAAATTCTTGGATTAATATTCTTATAGTTATGACTTGACCCTTTCATATATAATTTTTATAATTCTCTAAGATGAGGTATCTATGATACTGTATCTTGTTCAGCATGGAGATGCAAAAAGGGAAGAAGAAGACCCTTTAAGACCTCTCTCTGAAAAAGGTGTAAAGGATGTTAAAGCAGTAGCATCCTTTATATCAAGATTAAATATTGAACTTGAAGAAGTTTTGCATAGTGGTAAATTGAGGGCAAAGCAGACAGCAGAGTTAATAGCTGAAAAAATAAAGATTTCTAAAGGTATTTCAGAGACAGATGGCATTGCACCTCTTGATGACCCAACTATATGGGTAGAAAGGCTGAATAAAAAAACAAACCCGATTATGCTTGTTGGACATCTTCCCCACCTTGGAAAGTTAACATCTTTACTTCTATGTGGTGATAAAGAAAAAAATACTGTTGCTTTTAAGATGGGGTGTGTTGTTTGTTTAAAAAGAGATGATAAAATGTGGTCAATACAATGGATGATAATACCTGAAATGTTAATCTCTTAATTAATCTATTTTTTAGCCATTACCTTCTCTTCGAGTATCTTTAATTTTGAAACTTCTCCAAGAACTATTAATGTATCCCCTGCCCTGATAGTAGTTCTAAATGTTGGATTGAATTTCATCTCACCAGTTGACCTTTTTATTGCAACTATAATAATACCCAGTTCTCTTCCTAAACCGCATTGATCAAGTGTAAGTCCAACAAGATTGGAATCATCTGGGATAGGAATTTCTTCCATCTGTAAATCAATATTACCGGTCTTTGTTGCAAACTCTATAAAATCTACTACTGCTGGCTTAAGAACTGTATGGGCAATCCTGAGCCCACCAATATGATATGGAGAAATAACCCTATCAGCACCAGCCCTTAGCAGTTTTTGTTCTGAACCTTCCTCACCTGCCCTTGCAACTATGAATAGGTTTGGATTTAATCCTTTTGCGCTCAGAACTACATAGAGATTTTCTGCATCTGTTGGCAAAACAGTAATCAAGCCTTTAGCCCTTTCTATTCCACATTCTTTTAAAATATCGTCATGGGTTGCATCTCCTTCGTAGATTAGAAAATCTTCTTTTTCATGTGTTACAGGATTTTTCTCAATAGCGATAAAATCAACGCCATTGCTTTTCAGTTCCTTTGCTATTATTTTCCCCATTCTTCCAAAACCACAGATAATATAATGGTCTTTTAATTCCTTAATCCTCTTTTCCAATCTGCTCCTCCCGAATATTTCCTGAAGTTCGCCTTCTAAAAGAAATTTAGCGCCTGCACTGAGTGAATAAAGAACGGTGCCTACGCCACCTATTATAAGGAAAATAGTAAATAGTCTTCCAGAAGAAGATAATCCGCCTAACTCACTATAACCAACCGTGCTGAGGGTTATTATTGTCATATATAAAGAATCGAAAAAAGTCCATCCCTCAATCAACATATAACCTATTGTGCCTGATAAAATAATTAAAGTAACAAGAAATATAACAGGCAGAAATCTTTTCCAGAGCCTTCCCAAATCTTCTCCTTTTTTTATTGTCTGTTCTAAATTTTATATACATTTTATCACCAAAAAATACTAAGTCAAGCAAATTAAAGAAAAAGCAAGTAGCAAAACATTAGGGGTCTATCATTGCAAGGGCCGATTTGTTGGGATAAGGCAATCTCGTGTTTTGGATATTAAAGCAAGACAATATTTTATGAATAAATTAATTAATTTTATTTGACAGTCATAAACTCAAATGACAATAATTAAACCTATTAAAGGTTTAGAATGGATATATTAAATTTTCTTTACGTGACTTTTTCTGTATCAGGGGTAAAGACTCACATATTTATCCCGCCTCTTGTTGCACTCGTTGTTTCCTTTTTTACTTCAATGGGAGGTGTTTCAGGTGCATTTTTATTATTACCATTCCAAGTGAGCGTGCTACACTTTACGAGTCCATCTGTAAGCGCTACAAATTTTGTTTATAACATTGTGGCAATACCAAGTGGGGTTTATCGCTACCTTAAAGAAGGGCGAATGGCTTGGCCCCTAACAAATGTGGTAATAATAGGAACACTACCAGGAGTATTTATTGGATACTATCTCAGGGTTCTCTATCTGCCTGATCCGAGGTCTTTCAAATTTTTTGTAGGATGTGTTTTGCTCTATATTGGTATTCGCCTTATTTATGAAATTACAGGGAAAGCAACCACAGGGAAAGCAAAAATGAAGGCACTTGAGGACAAATTCAGAGAAAGAACCAGACAGATTAAAGAACAACAGAAGTCAAGAATAGCCTCGGGTCTTCCACCTGAGGCTGTAGTAAAAACAGTTTCAGTTGGTCTTAAAAAAGTAGAATATGAATTCTGGGGTGAAAAATTTTCCTTCAATACCATCGGTATGTTCATTCTCGCTTTTATTGTTGGGGTAATAGGTGGTACTTATGGGATAGGAGGAGGGGCAATCATTGCGCCTTTCTGTGTTGCAGTATTCCACCTGCCTGTTTATACAGTTGCTGGTGCTGCCTTGATGGGGACTTTTCTGACATCTATTGCAGGTGTATTCTTTTACAGCGTGATTCCTGCTAAGGCTGGGATGACAACTTCACCAGACTGGCTTCTTGGATTTCTATTTGGAGCAGGAGGTTTTATCGGAATATATCTCGGTGCAAGATTCCAGAAATTTGTCCCTCAGAGATACATCAAACTCATGTTAGGTGTAATTATTGTCTTTCTCGCATTGCGGTATATATCTCAGTTTTTTATGAAATAGTTTTATTCTTCTATTTCTATAATCCTTGACTCACTATCTGGCTCAAGGGATTTAATCTCATATATCCTTACGGGTTTTTCTTTACCTTTTACTAAAACCTTTTCAAGTCCTTTAATAGATACATGTCCTAATATATGACCATTTTTTGGTTTAATAAGACTTTTTATTTTTTCAAGAGTAAACTCAGTTATAAGGATATTAGTCTCATACTTCCTTGTAAGTGCCTCAACCCTTGCCCCGAGGTTCACATGATCCCCTATAATTGTATAATCCATCTTTTTCCCTTCAGCTCCTATATTTCCAACTATTACCTCACCTGTATTTAAACCAAAACCTGCCTCAAGAAGTGTCTTTCCTTCTTTAACCCACTTTTTATGAAGTTCTTTAAGTTTCTCAACCATATTAAGTGCACATCTTACAGCAAGCTCAGCATGATTTTCCTGCAGCATTGGTGCACCCCAGAAAGCAACAATCTCATCTCCGACAAACTTATCAAGTGTACCTTCCCATTTGAATATAATTTCTGTCATCGCAGAAAGGTATTCATTAAGTATATTTACAACCTCCTCAGGAGTATGTTTTTCTGAAAATGCAGTAAAACCCCTTATATCACAAAAAAGTACTGTTATTTCTCTTCTGTCTCCTCCGAGTTTTGCCATATCAGGATTTTTTGTCAGTTCATTAACAATTTTTTCTGTCACATAACTTGAGAACATAGCACGAATACGTTTTGCACGTATTTCTTCTTCTGCATACTGATAAGTATTTATAGCAGTGCTGACAATTAATATATTTATTAATGGATAGGAAAGCACCATCCATAAATCTCTTTCTATTAGTAGATAATATCCAATAATGCAAAGGAATAATAACAAGAAAAAAGAGACAATAGAACCGCTGACAGCCCTCAACCTTGAAAGGATGATAGATAAGGTAACACCCGTAAATAGAAGAACGGTAAGATTAACTATAAATGGTAATTTCACTATAGTCTTGCCTTCAAGCAGTGAAGTTATGACATTAGCATGCTTTTCTACACCCGGCATGTTCGCAGAAAAAGGTGTGACTCTTAAATCATATATTCCTAAAGCGGTAACCCCTACAATTGCAATCTTCCCTTTCAAAAAATCCATATTACTTTTACCATTAAAAAGGTCTGATACAGAAATATAGGGAAAGGTCTTTTCTGGTCCATAATAATAAATAGGAATCCTCCCTCGCAGATCTGTAGGGAATATATTATCTCCAAGTTTTATGGACTTTCCCACATTAAGAATCATACTTTCATTATCTAATCCTTGATAAAGTCTTGCAATCTGTAGGTCAATAGATGGGTATATATCTAAATCATATTCAATAATCATGGCCTCCCATCTTAATGTACCATCATCATCAGGAATCATATTAATATGTCCCATAGTTGCTGCAGACTCAGCCAATTCCTTTCTGCATGTTGATATCCCAATTGCTTTATAAGGGTGAAAAGTGTTTAAGTCATGTAGGTTTTTAATATTATTTATGGAAGACGAATAGAGAAAATTTTCTTCTATTGGTGGTGTTTCTTCATCAAATCTAAAAACCAATGGAAGTATAACATTACCAGCTTCTGATATTGCTTTTGAGAAAACTGCGTCATTTCTTTCTGGTTCTGCGAATAAAATATCAAAAGCAATAACTTTAGCACCACTTCTAAAAAGGATTTCTGTCAATTCTGCCATTTTATATCGTGACCATGGCCATCTTCCTATACTTTTGAGACTATCATCATCTATAGCAATAATAATTACATATGGAGGTGGAATTATTTTTCCTCTGATTTTGAGTCTTAGATCATAGAGCTTCTGTTCAAGCATTTCAAGAGGGGGAAACTTTATATACATTAAAAAAGAGATTATAAGAGTTATTAGAAAACCAACAAAAATACTTATCCAAACTCTTTTAGACACGCTTTCAATCGTATCATAGTAGATCACACTTCGGCAAGAATTACTTGTTTAAAAGCGTATAGAGATTAAAAAATAATTAACCTTTTTGGAATCTATATTCCAGTTAAATTTTGAGGTGAAAATGTCTTGTTTTATTTCTTACTTCTTCTTTTTTGTGGTTGTTTTCTTAGCAGTCTTTTTCATAGGACCTTTGTGTCCGGGTTTGCAAGCCATTAAATCACCTCCTTTTACTAACTTAATGACCGTTAGGAAACATAATTTTCTATTTTAATTGTTAAAAATTAGCACATATAAAGATATTTGTCAAATAAAACTTGTCTTATGATAGTCAATGACAATATACCTCATCTTGTGTAACCTCCTCGATTGTTATTTCTGTTATTATTAAGGTACACAACTTTTTCATGTTATCAAAATAAGTTTTTTAGAAAAACCTATCCTTTTTATACACACCCCTTCACCCCTCTTTTTAGCCCATATTATTCATAAAATTCTTGGCAGATGCAGTGTTTGAGCGGTTTTAAATTC
>JBNAVX010000145.1:0-5460 GCA_049700155.1 Thermodesulfovibrionales bacterium | reverse complement strand
AAATCGGGGAATGACGGAAAGGTAAGCAGGTATTGAGAATACGACATTATTTATAAGGAGGTAGGTTAATTTAAATCACCCCATTGAAGATAAAGGATATTTAAAGAATTTACTTAAAAACTTTTGACATTACGGAATGATTATAAAGGAGGTAGTTTATGGCTAAAGAGGCCCTCTTAATCATTGATATGCTTAATGATTTTGTCCTTGAAGGCTCACCTCTTGAGGTACCTGAAACGAGAAAGATAATACCAAATATAAAGAGAGAAATAAAAAAGGCAAAGGCTGAAGGGAATCCGGTTATTTATATATGTGATACACACAGACCAGATGATATAGAGTTTTCTAAGTTTGGCTGGCCTCCACATGCTGTAAAAGGCACAAAAGGTGCTGAGGTGGTTGATGAACTAAGACCAGATAAAGATGATTTTATAATAGAAAAGACTACTTATTCAGGTTTCTATAAAACAGACCTTGATGAGACTTTAAAGAGACTTAATATTGACAGCTTGAGACTCACAGGCTGTGTTACCCACATATGTATAATGTTTACTGCATCAGATGCAGTTCTAAGAGACTATAAGGTCACTATTGTGGAAGATTCTGTTGCAGGACTCACAAAGGAGGACCATGAAGCTGCAATAAGGATTATGAAGAATGTTCTGGGGGTAAAAGTGGTGTAAAGGGAAAACTTATAAATTAAGATTAATTATATATTTGTATTATTAATAACCTTTGTGCTAATTTAAAGTATATTAACTTTATTACAAAGGGCTGACCCACATGCTATGAACCCACCTAAAAAGAAGGTGCATGTATTCATCGTCTCGGACGCAACAGGTATTACGGCTGAGATGGTGATAAGTGCTGTCCTTGTCCAGTTTAAAGAGATAGAACCGGTATTCAAGAGATTTCCTTATATCAGGACAAAAGAACAGATTAAAGAAATCCTGACGCAGGCTGAGGCAGTTAAAGGGATTGTTATTTACTCCCTTGTCTCACAAGAGCTCAGGACATGGGTTCGTAGAGAACAACGAAAGATGGATATTTATACTATAGATATTCTTGGTCCTTTACTTGAAAGACTTGGAAAGATGTGGAATCTGAACCCTACATTAAACCCAGGATTATTCAGGGGAATCGGGGAAGAATCTTTCCGACTTGCTGAATCAATAGACTTTACTTTGAAACATGATGATGGGCAGAATATTGAGACAATAGATAATGCGGACATTGTTATTTTTGGTGTTTCAAGGACATCCAAAACTCCCACCAGCCTTTATCTTTCATGTAATAATAATCTGAAAGTTGCAAATATTCCTATTATCCTTGATCTAAAACCCCCCGACAAGATATTTACACTTAAAACCCAGAAAGTCGGTTTCACCATATCACCTGAAAGGTTAGCCTTTATAAGACAGAAGAGGCTTAAATATGTTGAGTCAATTGATTACTCTGATATTACGAATATAAAGAAAGAGCTGGAGTATAGCCATAGAATATTCAAACAGATAGAAGGACTTCAGATCATAGATGTGACAAATAGCTCTATAGAGGAGATTGCAAACAAGATTATTGAAAATAGAACAGAAAGTGCAGATCTTGAAAAAAGTAAAAGAAGTTTCAAGAAAGCTATAAAAAGGGGGTAAGATTATTATGAAAAGGCAAGATATTATACTATGGTTTAAAGACTTAAAAAAAGAAGATATACCCCTCGTCGGAGGTAAATGTGCCAACCTCGGGGAAGTTTTGGGGATCGGTATCCCGGTTCCTGATGGATTTGCGGTATCATCTCATGCATACAAGGTCTTTTTAAAACAGACAAAGGTTGATGAGGAGATACATGACTTGCTTTCTGAGATGAACACATCAGATATGAAGTCTTTACAAAGCATTTCAGAGAAGATAAGAAAAAAGATAGAAGGCATATCAATGCCAAAAGATATGGAAAAGGAAATCCTTAAGGCATACAATGAACTTTGTAAAAATTCAGGGAAAAAGAATGCTTCTGTTGCTGTTCGTTCCTCTGCAACAGCAGAAGACCTGCCGGGTGCAAGTTTTGCTGGTCAGCAGGAAACATATCTGAATGTTAAAGAAGAAGACCTGCTTAAAAGCATAAAGAAATGCTGGAGTTCGCTATTTACTCCGAGGGCTATTATCTATAGAAAAGAAAAAGGATTCTCACACGATGATGTCCTTATCAGTGTAGCAGTCCAGGAATTAGTCTCATCTCGTGCTTCTGGTGTTATGTTTACTATAGAACCAGTGAGTGGTGCCGGAGATAAAGTTGTTATTAATGCATCATGGGGGCTTGGTGAGGCAATTGTAAGTGGACAGGTTACGCCTGATGAATATATTGTGGAAAAAGGGACTTTCAAGATAATTCAGAAGAATATTGTTAAGAAAAAGATGCAGATTGTTTCAGATCAAAAAGGAGGTACAAAATGGATCTCTGTCCCTGAAAAGATGCAGGACCAACCAGTATTGAATGATGAAGATATCATCCGCCTCGCACATTATGGAGTTCAGATTGAGAGACATTATGGAGTTCCACAGGATATAGAATGGGCTCAGGATGAAAGAGGGAAGATATATGTACTTCAGGCACGACCTGAGACAGTACACAGTGTCAAAGGGAGAATAAAGGTTGAGGAAAGGAAGGATATTATGGGACAGGAGGTACTTCTAAAAGGCATAGGTGTTAGTCCGGGACTGGGAACCGGTCCTGTAAATATTATAAGGGATGTCAAGGAGATATTTGATTTTAAAAAAGGTGACATCCTTGTTACAGAGATGACAACGCCTGACTGGGTCCCTGCTATGAAGAATGCATCTGCTATTGTTACTAACCTTGGTGGCAAGACATGTCATGCTGCTATCGTAAGTCGTGAGCTTGGTGTTCCATGTGTTGTGGGGACTGAGAATGCTACAGAGGTATTAAAAAACAATGAGATTGTGACAGTTGATGGACAGCGTGGATTTGTCTTCAAAGGTGCTAAATCTGAAAAAGAGGAAGTAGTGAAGACAACCACAGTTTCGGCAGATTTGTCAAGTCAGATTGTTACTGCAACAAAGGTATATGTAAATCTCTCTATCCCTGAAATTGCTAAGAAGATTGCAGAGGAGACGAATGCTGATGGTGTAGGACTTTTAAGGGCAGAACACCTGATGCTCGGCATAGGAAAACATCCAAGACTTCTGCTTGAAGAAGGCGGAGAGGAGATTATGATTAATAGATTCTCAAATGGGGTAGGGCAGGTTGCTGAGGCATTTTTCCCTCGACCTGTTGTATATAGGTTTTTGGATTTTAAACCTGATGAGTTTCTTGAGCTACCTGGTGGTGAAAAGTATGAAAGAGGGCATGTTGGTCCTAATCCAATGATAGGTTATAGAGGAGAATACAGATACACCAAAGAAGATGACATATTTCGTCTTGAACTCAGGGCAATAAGATATGCAAGGGATAAAATGGGATTGACTAATATATGGGTTATGATTCCATTTGTCAGGACACTTGAGGTCTTCAGGAAAACAATAAATATAATGAGAGAAGAAGGGTTAGACCATATAAATGATCGCAGTTTCCAGTTATGGATTATGGTAGAGGTGCCAAGCGCAGTCTTTATGATCGAGGAATTCTGTAAAGAAGGAATAGACGGCGTGAGTTTTGGGACAAATGACCTCACTATGCTTATACTCGGTGTTGACAGGAATGATACATCTGTACAGGAACTTTATGATGAGAGAAACCTCGGAGTTCTTAGAGCCATAGCATACACTATGGCAGTATGCAGGAAATATGGAGTCACTACATCTATATGCGGACAGGCTCCAAGCGTATATCCTGACTACCTTGAATTCATGATACGTTGTGGTGCAACATCTATCTCGGTTAATCCTGATACAGTTGTTTCAGCAAGAAGAAGTGTTGCGATGATAGAACAGAAAATACAGATGGAGAAGGCATTGGGAATATCATGTAAACCAAGAATAGCAAAGATACCCATGGAAGAGATATTCTTCTGGAGGCATGTAGAGGAGTGAAGAATTCTCATCGTTATAGAGGCTTGGTGAATTATATCGCAGAAAAATATAGTAATGCTGTGGAGATAGGGATCGGGCATTTCCCTGATGTAGCTTTTGCCCTTCAAGGGCGAGGTGTCAAGGTTTTTGCAACTGATATCCAACCATTTCACTATGATGGTCTGACTGTTATAACAGATGATGTCACTAAACCTGACCTTTCAGCATATTCATTCATTGAACTCGTTTATTCTCTTAGACCGCCTTATGAGTTAATTCCTTTTATTCTGCGATTAGCGAAAAGACTAAGGGCTGATCTGATTATTAAACCTCTGTACTCTGAATATCCTCAAGGAAAAATAGTCTGTCATGATAATACTACTTTCTTTTTGTGGAGCTTTCGAAAATGAGAACTTACAAGAAACATGTGCACAGGAAGAAGTTTATTTATCTTGTAGGTGAAGGCACAGGAGAGACAATAAGCAGGATCGCAAGGGCTTCACTTGTTCAGTTCAACCGTGAAAATTTTGAAGTAAAGACTTTTTTTCTAGTTACAGATAAACAATATATCTCACGTATTGTTAAAGAAGCAGCAAAAGATGAGGCATTGTTAGCATTCAGCATTGTTCAGCCAGGTCTAAGGGATTTTTTGATTCAAGAAGCAGAACACCATAATATAAAAGCTATTGATGTGATTGGTGATTTTATTCTCCAGTTGTCCATTTTTTTAAAAGAAAAACCACTTTCTATACCAGGAAGGCAATACATCCTTGACGAAGATTATTTCAAGAGGATTGATGCGATTAATTTTTCAGTTAAACATGATGATGGGAAGTTCCCACAGGGACTTAAACTCGCAGACCTTGTCCTTGTAGGGCTTTCAAGGACAGGGAAAACACCTTTATCTACATACCTTGCTAATCAGGGTTGGAAGGTTGCAAATGTGCCTATTCATCCTGATATGCTTCCGCCTGAGGAGCTTTTTCAGGTAGAACCACAAAGGGTCTTTGGATTAATCATCAGTGTTGAAAGTCTTGTTAAACTCAGGGAAGCCCGATTGAAACAATTAGGACTTGAACCTTATGCAAAATATGCAGACCCTGTAAAGGTTGCAGATGAGATTGAATGGAGTAAGGAGTTTTTCAAAAAACATCCAAAATGGAGGGTCCTTGATATCTCCAACAAGGCTATTGAAGAAGCTGCAGCAAGTATTGTTAATGCCTACCGCACAGGCAAGAAGCCGATGTGATGTATAATATCTAATTTTTCAGACGGACTTAATTTATTAAAGACCTCTATGTTTTCTTTAATAGCTTTCTGCCTGCTGATTTTCATTATTCAATCTGTAAATGGTTTATATTTAATCCACTTAATTCATAAACTTATGAGTAATTGGCAGATGCAGTATTCTCGCTCATTCTCGGCTCGATTAAGATC
>JBNAVX010000144.1:0-5503 GCA_049700155.1 Thermodesulfovibrionales bacterium | reverse complement strand
CCCGACTAAAGTCGGGGAGCTTCACTCATAAATTTATGAATTAAGTGGGCTAAATCAGTACATGACATGCTTTAAAATTAATTATATGAGAGAGGGGAAATGGTTAAGAGGGGATTAAGGGGTTTATTAGGTTTGTTTTATGAAATTAGATTATTTTGACAGAAATGATGTTAAGGATTTATGATAATTGGTCGGGGCGAGAGGATTTGAACCTCCGACCCCCTGCTCCCAAGGCAGGTGCGCTATACCAGGCTGCGCTACGCCCCGAATAACTCTTTTTGAGATTTTAATACCTCATAATTTCAAGATAATCAAGGATATCTTTTGCCTCTTCTCCTTTAGCTGTCAATCTTTTATTATCAAAAAATCTAAATGCCTTTTCCATATCACCCCCAAAAAGAGGGTCTAATTCCACTGCTTTTGTAAAGGCATTAGATGCATCACCATACTGACCTTTAATATTGTAACAGAGTGCAAGACCATAATATGAACGATAATAATCAGGAGAGCGTTTGAGTGCTTCTTTATAGTTATCTATTGCATCATCAATACGTCCCAATCTGTAATAAGCATTACCCAAATTACCATATGCATTTTCAGGAGTTCTATATAATGGATTCTTTAAGGCTGACTTGAATGAATTTATTGCTTCAGACCACTTACCCATCTTTCCATAAGTAACTCCAAGATTATTGTATGCCTCTGAAAAATTGGGGTCTAAATTTACAGCCTTCAAAAATGAATCTTTTGCCCTCTGAAGGTCATCAAAATTTAAATAGATTATTCCAAGTGCTTGGTATACATCTTTATTATCAGGGTCAAGTTCTATTGCTTTTTGAAACTCAACATAAGCCATCTGCAGTTTATTCTCATTTAGATAAGATACACCTAATTGGTAATGTGCATTTGCCTTCTCAACATTTTTAACAGTTCCTGTAGCACATGAAAAATGAATTATAACACAGAAAATAACTATACATATTTTTTTCATATAAAAACTCCTTAAAAAATAAAATACTATTAAAACTATCAGAAAATCATAGATATGTAAACCCCTTAAAGAGCCTTTAGAGAAAAAGCTCTATTTTCTAAAAAACTTAGAAGAGAATATAGTTCTTCAAAAACTTCTTCCCACAAAAACCCTCTCAGGTCAATCTCAAAACCTTCTGGTATAAACCTGATCTTTCCATCCCTTCTCATCTGAAAATCGAGGATATCCTCTGGGGTCACTTTTGTATCAGGCAAGAATCTTACCTGGATTTTTCCATCTATGTCTTGAATATTTGTTATAAGAAGTCTTCTTGCTAATATCTTAAGCCTCATTATATCAAGCAAGTTTTTTACCTCTACAGGGGATTTCCCAAATCTATCTTCTATCTCTAATTCAAGTGTGTTTAGTTCTTCAATAGTTCGAGATGATGCAATCCTCCTGTAAATACTCAATCTCAGTGTAATATCATCTATATAGTCTTCTGTAATAAAGGCATTAATTCTTAAATGGATAGACGGTTCGATCTCTTCCTCAATTTTCATACCTTTAAGCTCAGCAACAGCCTTTTCTAACATTTCTAAATAAAGATCGAAACCAACAGCATTTATATGACCTGACTGTTCTGGGCCGAGAAGATTTCCTGCACCTCTGATCTCAAGGTCCTTCATAGCAAGTCTGAAGCCAGCACCGAGATAACTCATCTCCTGTAATGCCTGTAATCTCTTTTTAGCCTCTTCAGTTATCACCTCCTTACCCGGTATGAGAAAATATGAATAAGCCCTGATATTGCTCCTTCCAACTCTGCCTCTGAGCTGATATAATTCTGCAAGACCCATAAGGTCAGCCCTATTAACTATAATTGTATTTGCTGTTGGTATATCAAGTCCTGAACCAACTATAGCAGTCGAGACAAGAATATCTAATTTCCTGTCATAAAAATTTCGCATAATCTTTTCGAGCTCTCTTTCGTCCATCTGTCCATGTGCAACAGCTACTCGTGCTTCAGGAACAAGTTTTACAAGATATTCAGCAATCTTATATATATCCTTTATCCTGTTATGGACAAAAAAGACCTGTCCGCTTCTCTCAAGCTCTCTTGAAATAGCTTCTTTTATAAGTTCTTCATTAAATATGGATACTATGCTTTTTACAGCAAGCCTTTCCTCTGGAGGGGTCTCTATTACACTCATATCTCTGATGTCTGAAAGTGCCATATACAGTGTTCGCGGTATCGGTGTAGCAGTAAGTGTAAGAACATCAACCCCTTTCTTCAGCTCTTTTATCTTTTCTTTCTGTCTAACACCAAATTTATGTTCTTCATCAATAATAAGGAGACCAAGTTTATAAAACTTCACATTTTCAGAAAGAAGGCTATGAGTCCCTATAATTATATCTATATCGCCTCTTGATAGAGCATCAAGGGTTTTCTTCTGTTCTTTTTTCGACTTGAACCTGCTTAAGAAGTCTATCTTAACAGGAAATGCAGAAAACCTTGATTTGAAGGTCCTGTAATGCTGTTCGCATAATATAGTTGTAGGCGCAAGGACTGCTACCTGCATTCCATCATAAACTGCCTTGAAAGCCCCCCTCATTGCTACCTCAGTCTTACCATATCCAACATCACCGCATATAAGTCTGTCCATCGGTTTTTCAGACTCCATGTCTTTCTTTATGTCTTCTATCGCAGTTAACTGGTCAGGTGTTTCTTCATAATAAAAAAAGCTGTCGAATTCTTTATGTAGCTCTGTATCAGGACTGAAGGAGTGGCCCTTATAAACCTCTCTTTCTGCATAAAGTTTGATGAGCTTTTCTGCCATCTCCTGTATCTTCTTTTTCACCCTTTCTTTTGTTCTCTGCCATGTCTTGCCACCAAGTTTGTCAATCTTAGGAATAATCTTTTCCTCAGTGTGATATTTATGTATAGTGTTAATAGAATGCAAAGGTAAATATAGCCTTCCACCTTCATAATCTAATATGAGAAGGTCTTCCTCAATCCCTTCAACTTTCTGATGTATAAGTCCCTGGAATTTTCCTATACCGTGTTCCTTATGTACAACAAAATCACCCGGTAACAGATCATCAATAGATGTAAGTAGTTTTAAAATTTTTGATTTCTTTATAGGTCTGTAAACAGGTCTTTCACCGAAGACCTCTTTTTCTGTCAATATAATGAGACCCGGAATGAAAAAACCAGAGGAAAGGTTTCCTAATGTAATAGAGACATTTCCTTCATAACTTTGAAGTTCATCTCTCTCAATCAGCGGTGCAATTATTCCTCCGTCCCTGAGTATCTCCTTTAGCCTTTCTGCCTGACCTTTTGAAGAAGATATAAATACAATCCTGTTTTCTTTCTGAAGATGTCTGAGTTTTTTTGGCAGTTCTTCGATATTCCTCCTCTCTCCAGCAATAATTCCAAGCCCTTTCAGACTGAGAAACCCTGCCTCATATCCTTCTTTTTTCAAAGAATATTTTGAGAAAAATATGATATCTCCTTTTAATTCATCTCTCTCCTTTATCGAATCTGAAAAGAAAAATCTCCTGTTACCTGAAATTTCAATAATTGTTCTCCCTGATAAGGGTTCTGTTGAAGGATAAATCTTATATTCTGATACTTCTTCCTTCGATTTTTGGGTTTCTACATCAAAGGTTCTGATAGTCTCAATCTCATCTCCGAAGAATTCAATCCTTATAGGTTCTTCAGATGTTGAAGGAAAGATATCAAATATCCATCCCCTCTGGCTATATTCACCTTTCTCAGAAACAATAGGGACTATCTTATAACCAATCTCATCAAGCCTTTTACATATCTCAGTTCTGTCAATCTCCAACCCCTTTTTAATTTTAAGAACTAACTCATTTATTTCCTCTTGATTCCAGACAGGTCTGAAAAGGCTTCTAAAAGAACATACAATTGAATCATTTCTCCTCATGGATGAGATTGTCTCTGCCCTCTGACCTGAGATGGCTGGTCCATCTGGTTCGGGTAGAAAGAGGACATGTTCTTTTCGTAAGACATCTCTGAAGAAATTAATATCCCTGCATAACTCTTCTGCAAGCTCTTCTGTTGCCTCAACAACAAGATAAGGGTTATCATAATAAGCAAAAATAAAAGCAGCAGATGAACCTGTAAGGTTATAAATATGTTTATGCTTTGAACCTTCTTCTATGATTTCTATTAGAGATTTTAGGCCGAATAACATCTTTATATATTTATTTTAAATAATATTATATGAAGTATTATCTTTCTTCTGGAGTATCACTTAAATGGCTTGAGGTTCCATGTGTTTATAATATAAAAAAAGATGAACTTTATGAAATTGATGATGAATCTTTTGCTTTTTTGAAAAAATGTTCTGTGTCAGGATGTTTTTCTGAAAAGAACGATTTTATAGATTACTGTCTTAATGAAGGTATATTAACTACAAAAAAGACAGATTTAAAACCATCTCCATTGTTAAAATCCCCTGAGCCTTCTTTGAGGTACCTTGAACTACAGATCACAAATAAATGTAATCTCAGATGCAAACATTGTTACATTGATAACAAAGATTCTTTAGAAATTTCTTCGGAATTTATAAAAAAAATTTTAAAAGAATTTGAAGAGATGCAAGGGTTGAGGGTTCTTATTACAGGTGGTGAACCACTGCTACACAGTAAATTTGATGAGATAAATAAAATTCTCCCTGATTTTTCAATAAGAAAAGTTTTATTTACAAATGGTATTCTTTTAGAAAAAGAGAAAATCAAAACTCTCAATGTAGAGGAGATTCAGATTAGTATTGATGGACTCGAAAATGCACACGATTCTTTAAGGGGTAGAGGCGCTTTTAAAAAATCAATGAAGACAATCAGATTATTACTTGATTATGGATTCCATGTTTCTATTTCAACTATGGTTCATCCAGCAAATCTTGGTGATTTTGAAGAGATGCAGAGATTATTTAAAGATATCGGTATCAAAGAATGGACTGTTGATGTGCCATGTATAACAGGAAGGCTGAGAGAAAACGAAGAATTTCATATAAGACCTGAAGAAGGTGGGAAATACCTCGAATACGGCTATGGAAGCGGTATCCATTCATCATCGCCGGGTTATGCATGTGGCTATCATTTAATGTCAGTAATGGCAGATGGCAAAGTAGCAAAATGCAGTTTTTATTCAGATAAACCTGTTGGGACGATTGAGGAAGGGCTCAGGACATGCTGGGAGAGAATAAAGCCAATCAAACTTGGTGAACTTAAATGTGACTGTAAATATATTGAATTCTGTAGAGGGGGATGTAGATACAGGGCTCAGATTTTAGGTGACCCTTTAGGAAAAGATTTTTATAGATGTGCCCTTTTTCTTTCTTTTCCAGAATAAGTTTTTTAGAAAACCTGCATATCTTTTTTACACACCCCTTCACCCCTCTTTTTAGCCCATATTATTCATAAAAATTTTGGCAGATGTAGTATTCGAGCGGATTTAAATTCTTTCGAAGAAAGAATTTACCTCGGAGGCTCGATTAATAT
>JBNAVX010000143.1:0-5741 GCA_049700155.1 Thermodesulfovibrionales bacterium | reverse complement strand
GGGAATGTCTAGACATGTCAGTGCATTATGTCTAAAGTCTATCGGCAAATTTGGGCATTCTTTGCTATTTCTTCAACTGTGGCTACTTTTGAAAATCTAACCTCATCTATACTATCAAAAACGACTTTTTCAAATAATCTGAATTTGTCAACAATCTTTTTTATGTGTTCTTCAGTAAAGACATTCTGCCTTCTTTAAATCTGCTTGTATAACTTTTCAATAGCAGAGATGAAAAAACCACCAGACCCGCATGCTGGGTCCAATATCCTTCCAACCTTCACATCTAAGGGCATATCTACCTGGGCAAGTATGACGAAATACTTTTTAAGTCTCTTCTCCCTCAACCCTTATGAAGACTGTTTTATCCATCACAACAGGGAGTCTATCAATCTCATTAATTGCATGCCTAACATCTTTTTCTCTTGCCATATGTGTTCTGACAACTACAGGGACAGCTCCACCTGCACTCCTTCCTTTCTGGATAACAGAGGCTATGCTGATATTATAATTGCCAAGGATACCTGAGATCTTGGAAAGGACTCCGGGTTTATCAAGGGCTGAAAACCTGAAATAGTACATAGATGTCACATCATCCATCCTTTTCAGACTTAGATTCTTCGGTGCTTTTATTAATACTGGTACCCTGCCAGTAACACTTTTCATGATGTTCCTTGCTATATCAACAATATCACTTACAACAGCGCTACCAGTAGGCATACTCCCAGCCCCTCTCCCATAATAAAGGGTAGAACCTGTTGCATCTCCTTCTACATAAATTGCATTAAAAGGACCATCTACCTTTGATATAAGATATTCCTTTGGTAACATCGTTGGGTGAACCCTGAGTTCTATCTCACTATCAGACTCCTTCGCGATAGCAAGAAGCTTAACCTTATATCCAAGCTCAGAGGCAAAATTTATATCCTGTGAAGATATCATAGTGATCCCTTCTGTATAGATATCTTTATAAGAAACAGGGACACCATATGAAAGATATGCAAGGATTGCAAGCTTATGAGCAGAATCTATACCCTCAATATCGAGTGTAGGATCAGACTCAGCATAACCAAGAGATTGCGCTTCTTTTAATGCGATTGAAAATTCAATATTTTCTTCGGTCATCTTAGTGAGTATGTAATTTGATGTCCCGTTTATTATTCCGTAAACCGCTTTTATTCTGTTTGCAACGAGACCTTCCCTTATTACCTTTATAATAGGGATCCCTCCTGCTACTGATGCCTCAAAACCTATCTCGACACCTTTCTTATGTGCTGCAGTAAATATTTCGATTCCCTCAGATGCAAGAAGGGCTTTATTGGCAGTAACTACATGCTTATGATTATTGATCGCCTCCATTATGAAATCCTTTGCAGGTCTTATACCACCTATAAGTTCGACTATGATGTCAATTTCAGGATTTTTCAAGATACCATCTACATCTGTAGTCAAGATCCCCTTAGGAAGTCTTATTCCTCTATCTCTCTTGATATCAAGGTCAGCGATCCTGCTTAGATTTATTTCAAACCCGAGTCTTTCTTTGAGGATATCTTTGTTTTCAAGGAGTATTTTTACGGTTCCTGTGCCGACTGTTCCAAAACCTATTATGCCAACAGATATCTTTTCTTTTCTCATCTTGCTCTCTGCAAAACTTTCTTAATTCCCTTTACAGCCTGTCTTATCCTGTGCTCGTTTTCGACCAGTGCAAACCTAACGTAATTGTCACCGCCTTCTCCGAATCCAATCCCTGGTGAGACTGCTACTCCTCCTTCTGTTAATAGAAGCTTACAAAACTCAAGAGACCCCATCTTCTTAAATGGTTCAGGTATCTCAGCCCATACAAACATTGTCGCCTTCGGAGGTGGAACATCCCATCCAGCCCTTTTGAGTCCCTTTATGAGTGTATCTCTCCTTGATTCATATGTCTTTCTTATCTCTTCAACACAGTCTTGAGGACCTCGTAAAGCAATAATACTTGCTATCTGAATAGGTTGGAACATTCCATAATCAAGATAGCTCTTTATCTTTGTCAATGCGCCAACGATCTCCTGGTTGCCGACACAGAAGCCAACCCTCCATCCAGCCATAGAGTAACTCTTCGTCATAGAAAAAAACTCAACACCTACATCTTTTGCACCCGGAACTTGCAGAAAACTTGGAGCCTTATAACCATCAAAGCAGAGATCTGCATAGGCAAGGTCATGTAATACGATTAAATCATTCTCTTTTGCAAAATCTACAACTTTTTTAAAAAAATCCAGTCCTTCAACTACCATTGTTGTAGGATTATGCGGAAAGTTTATTATTAACATCTTAGGTCTTGGCCAGGATGACTTATATGCCTTTTCCATCTCTTCAAAAAAGTCTATTCCCGGTCCTATAGGCACACTTCTCACCTCTCCTCCTGCTATGATCACACTATATGGATGAATTGGATAAGCAGGAGTAGGTGTCAACACAACATCACCTGGACCTATTGTTGCAAGAACAAGATGTGAGAGACCCTCCTTAGAGCCTATCGTTACAACAGCCTCCAGTTCAGAATCAAGCACTACCCCGTATCGCCTTAGATACCATTCACAGATAGCATTTCTTAATTGTGTTATACCCTTTGAAGCAGAATATCTGTGGTTCTTCGGATTTCTTGCAGCCTCAATGAGTTTGTCCACAATATGTTTGGGAGTAGCACCATCAGGATTTCCCATCCCGAGGTCAATGATATCTTTTCCCTGACGCCTTGCCTCAATCTTCAGAGAATTGACTATACTGAAAACATAAGGTGGAAGTCTTTTTATTCTGCTAAAGTCATGCATTTTGATTATTCAAAGAGATAAACATCTCCTCGGCATTAAATGAACTTCTTACAAGAGGAGATGAAGCAACGTATTTAAAACCTATATCTATAGCGATGACTCGTAATTTCTCAAAAATTTCAGGATGTATATATTCTACAACAGGTAGATTTTTCTTCGTTGGTCTTAGATATTGTCCTATAGTTATAAAATCGCAACCAGCTTCATTAAGTTCTTTAAGTACCTCTATCACTTCTTTAATTGTTTCTCCAAGACCGAGCATAAGTCCTGACTTAATATTTATATCAGGTGAAATTCTTCTTGCATATCTTAATACATTAAGAGAACGAATGTAATCTGCCCCTTTCCTTACCTGATTGTAAAGCCTGGGAATGGTCTCTACATTATGTCCAAATACATCCGGTTCTGACTCTATTACTATTGCAATTGAATCCTTATTCCCTTTAAAATCAGGGGTAAGGACTTCAACCTTTGCTTTATTGATTATCTTTTTGACCGCATAGACTGTATGTGCAAAATGTCTGGCTCCTCCATCTGGAAGGTCGTCTCTCGTTACAGAGGTTATAACAATGTATTTTAAACCCAGCTCTCTTGCAGCAAATGCAACTCTATATGGTTCTTCTGGATCAAGAGGCTCAGGAGGAGAAGATTCCACAGAACAAAAACCGCAGTTCCTTGTGCATTTAGTGCCCAGTATCATAAAAGTAGCTGCGGATCTGGAATAGCATTCACCAATATTTGGACACCTTGCATTTTCACAGACTGTATTAACTCTGTAATTTTTGAGTATATGCCTTGTATTATGTTGACATGATAAGCCTTTAGTCCTTATCCAATCTGGAATTCTCACATAATTCTCTTTAATCATAAATAGGTCATTAAAAATAAAAGAAATCTAAAACTTTGTCAAACAAGTTATGATTATACTTGAGTATACTCTATATTATAATATTTTCAATTTTTAGGTTTAAGGTTATGAGATTTAAAAAGTCAGGAATTAAAGAATCTTCTAAACCCTTGGTGGGGTTAGTATCAGCAGTCTCCATTGAGGGGTGTATTCTATTGAAATATTTGAAAAATATTAAAGCAAATTTACCCCGAAATTTAAATCTTTATAAAGGGAAAATACAAAATAAGGCAGTCGTTTATATAATCTCAGGCATTGGTAAAACCAATGCATCCATTGGAACAATCCTCTTAATTGAAAAATTTTCTCCTTCCATAATTATAAATCTTGGAGTTGCTGGAGCGTATCCCTCATCAGGGCTTAGAATAGGAGATATTGTAATCGCAGAAAAGGAAATATATGGGGACGAAGGTATCTATCTCCAAAACGGTTTTCATACATTTGAGGAAACAGGTATTCCTCTTTTAATAAAAGGCAAAAAAAAATTCTTTAATGAATTCCCGCTACATAAAAGACTGATTGGAAAGGCTGTCAATATTTTAAGAACAACCTTTCATGATCTACCTATTTCAGTAAGATCAGGTCCTTTTCTCACAACCTCTGCGAGTACAGGGACAACGGGAAAAGCAGAGGAACTTGAAAAAAGATTTAATGCTATCTGTGAAAACATGGAAGGTGCAGCAGTAGCCCATGTATGCAACATCTATGGAATTCCAATGGTCGAAATAAGGGGCATCAGTAATCTTGTTAAAGATAGAAATAAAAAAGAGTGGAATATAAAATTGGCATCAGAGAATTGTCAGAAGGCGGTTATAGAGTTCCTGAAGAATTATAACCTTTAATTCTTTCAAAGGAGGAAGAGATGATTCCAAGGTATATGCGTCCTGAGATGGGAGCACTATGGGACTTAGAAAAAAAATATCAGAAATGGCTTGAAGTTGAGATTGCTGTCTGTGAGGCATGGGCAGAGATTGGAGAGATTCCTAAAAATGCTTTGAAAACAATAAAAGAGAAGGCTGCGTTCGATGTCAAAAGCATTGAAGAGATAGAAAAGGTTGTAAAACATGATGTGATTGCATTTCTTACTTCTCTTGCTCGGAACATTGGTCCAGAGTCAAGGTTTATACATAAAGGATTAACCTCTTCAGATATCATCGATACTTCCCTTGCGCTTCTTATGCGTGATGCCTCAGACATAATAATCGATGATATCCAAAAAATAATGGAAGTTTTAAAGATACAGGCATTTAAGTATAAAGATACACCAATGATTGGTAGAAGCCATGGTGTCCATGCTGAGCCGATAACGTTCGGTCTTAAGTTTGCCCTCTGGTTTGAGGATATGAAGAGAAATCTTGAAAGAATGAAAAGGGCAAAAGAGACAGTAAGTGTTGGTAAGCTTTCAGGAGCTGTTGGGACATTTTCCAATATACCACCAGTAATTGAAGAGAAGGTATGTAAGAGACTTGGATTAAAACCTGAACCAATTGCCACACAGATAGTTCAGAGAGACAGGCATGCTGAATATCTTATAACACTTGCACTGATTGCTGCATCTATTGAAAAGATAGCAGTTGAGATAAGACACCTGCAGAGGACAGAGGTCCTCGAAGCGGAGGAACCGTTTATAGGAGGGCAGAAGGGGTCTTCAGCAATGCCTCATAAGAGAAATCCAGTGGGATGTGAAAATCTTTCAGGTCTTGCAAGACTTGTCAGGACAAATGCCTTAGCAGCAATTGAAAATATTGCATTATGGCATGAAAGAGACATATCTCATTCATCTGTTGAACGCGTGATAATACCTGACAGCTCAATTTTGATTGATTACATGCTTGATAGACTGAAGGGAATCTTACAGGGTCTTCATGTATATCCTAAAAGGATGAGAGAGAATATGGATAAGAGTTACGGTCTCTTTACTTCCCAGAGAGTTATGCTTGCCCTCACAGAAAAAGGTCTAGACCGTGAAAAGGCATATTCTATTGTTCAGAATAATGCGATGAAGAGCTGGAAAAGACGGATTA
>JBNAVX010000142.1:0-5753 GCA_049700155.1 Thermodesulfovibrionales bacterium | reverse complement strand
TGTGTTTTCATATTTTATTTCTTTTTTCATGAAACTTTTGACATTACCTATTTAACCCGAAAAATGCATTTACATAATGCAGATGTTGCGAGAAAATTTATTTTTCGATACCTTAATGTACCTTTAACTGATGGTTTATGGAATAATTTTTGTAAATATAACAAATAAAGATATCTCCAATAACCCATCGAGTTAAATAAATTTTTGAGCAATGTCTGCATTATGTAGGTTAGTAATATTTAAAAGGGGCATCTGCAGATGCCCCTAATCTATCAGGCTACCTCTACCTTTATCTCTTTAGGCTTCGCCTCTTCCTTCTTTGGAAGGATAATCTCTAAAATCCCATTTTTGAAGGTAGCTTTAGCCTTTGAACTATCCACCTCAGCCGGAAGTGTTATTGACCTTGTAAAGTTCCCATAAGATATCTCGCGAGAATAGAAGTCTTCTTCTTTTATATCCTCTTCTCTTTTCCTATCCCCTTTGATCGTGAGGTTGTTCTCTGTAATCGTGAGGTCTATATTCTCCTTTTCAACACCCGGAAGTTCAACTTTCAAAACGATCTCGTTTTTTCTGTCGTACATGTCAATATTCGGTACAATAACACCTGGCTCAAAGGTAGTTAGCCAGCGTCTCCTTGGCTCGAAAAACTCTCCAAAGAGTTTTTCCATATCTCTTCTCATACTCTCAAGCTCCCGAAAGGGACTCCATTTAACAATAGACATACCTCACACCTCCTTTCTTGTGTGTATTAGTTGCACAGATTTGGCATTCAGGTCAAAGGCCTGAAGCCAATCTAATGCAATAAGAATACTATTCTATCAGTAATTTCTTCTCTTTCTTCTTTGCCTCTTCTGTCTTTGGAATCCTCACCTCAAGAACACCGTCTTTAAATTTGGCAGTTGCCTTCTCCGTCTGTACTTCAGTTGGCAGACGAAGAGACCTTGTAAAAGAGCCATATGAACGTTCCATCCTGTAGTAATTCTTCTTCTCTACTTTCTCTTCCTTCTTCTTCTCTCCTGAGATGGTTATGAGATCATCTGTTACTTTCACATCAATATCTTCTTTACTCATCCCGGGAAGCTCTGCCTTTACAACTACATCATCGCCTTCTTCAAAGACATCAACAGTGGGAGTAACTTCTTCAATCTCAGGGAATCCGATCTTCGGAAACCAGGATGGACGGAGCAAAGAAAAAGGTCTCCTGAAAAATTCATCAAACCACCTTTCCATCTCCTCAAAAGGAGATATAGCTTTTGTTGGTTCAACTTTAACTAATTCCTTTGATTTTTTCTTTACCATAATGCACCTCCTTAATTAAATGAGTTTACTGAGTTTCTTGAGTTAAGAAACAGAAAAACCTGATAAACTCTTAGACTTTTACTGCTTCAGCCACCTCCTTTCTGAATATAATTTTATTGTCCTCAAAATCGACCTCAACTGAATCTCCTTCCTTAATCGTCCCGTCAAGGAGTTTCACAGAAAGGGGATTCAGTATTTCACGCTGAATAGTCCTCTTTAAAGGTCTTGCACCATAAACAGGATCAAATCCAATTTCTGCAAGATATTCTTTTGCCTTTTCAGTGAGATTTATATTAATGTTCTTATCCTTAATGTATCTCTTCATCCGCTCTACCTGAATGGTAACAATCTGTTTCAAAAGCTCACTTGTTAAAGGATTAAAAATAATGATCTCATCAACCCTGTTTAGAAATTCTGGTTTAAAAAATGCCTTTAAATCCTCCATAATCTTTTCCTTTAACTCTTCATTGCTGGCTACCCAATAAGCAGAAGGTCTTTTCATTCTTTCCTCAAGCATCTCCTGAATATGAGAGCTGCCTATGTTAGATGTCATTATGACAACTGTATTCCTGAAATCTACTGTCCTACCATGACCATCAGTAAGTCTGCCATCATCTAATAACTGGAGGAGAAGGTTAAATACCTCAGGGTGTGCCTTCTCAACTTCATCAAAAAGGATCACAGAATATGGTCTTCTCCTGACAGCCTCTGTAAGCTGTCCTCCTTCCTCATACCCTACATATCCTGGAGGAGCACCTATTAATCTTGAAACAGTATGCCTTTCCTGATACTCAGACATATCTATCCTTATCATCGCATTTTCATCATCAAACAGAAATTCAGCGAGTGCTCTTGCAAGTTCTGTCTTTCCAACCCCTGTTGGTCCAAGGAAGATAAAAGAACCCAGAGGTCTGTTAGGGTCTTGGATACCTGCACGTGCCCTTCTTACTGCATTAGACACAGCTTCAATAGCCTCGTCCTGACCAACAACCCTCTGTCTTAAGCGAGCCTCCATATTGATTAACTTCTGAACTTCTCCTTCAAGCATCTTGCTAACAGGGATGCCTGTCCATTTAGATACGACCTCTGCAATGTCTTCTTCGTCCACTTCTTCTTTTAACATCTTTCTTTTCTTTTGTGCCTCAATGAGTTTTTTATTCTCTTGTTCAAGAGACTTTTGAAGTTCGAGTAACTTTCCATATCTAAGTTCAGCAGCACGTCCTAAGTCTCCTTCCCTCTCTGCCTTCTCAGACTCTATCCTTGTCTTTTCAATCTGCTCTTTATACTCTCTAATCTTTGCAATGATTTCTTTTTCACTCATCCATTGGGCCCTCAATTCATCACGCTGTTCCTGGAGTTCTGACATCTCTTTCATTATCTTATCAAGCTTATCTTTTGACTCTTTTGAGTCTTCCTTCATCACTGCCTGCTTTTCTATCTCAAGCTGTCTGAGTCTCCTTTCAATCTCATCCAGTTCAAGTGGCATGCTATCTATCTCCATCCTCAGTTTTGATGCTGCCTCATCAATAAGGTCTATAGCCTTGTCAGGTAAGAACCTGTCTGTAATATATCTATTGGATAAGACTGCTGCAGAAATCAATGCAGAGTCCTTTATCTTAACCCCATGATGAACTTCGTATCTCTCTTTCAGTCCTCTTAATATTGAGATAGTATCCTCCACAGATGGTTCCTTTACAAGTATTGGTTGAAATCTCCTTTCAAGTGCTGGATCCTTTTCTATGCGTTTCCTATATTCATCTATAGTCGTTGCACCTATACACCTAAGGTCTCCTCGGGCAAGAGGAGGCTTTAACATATTAGATGCATCAATTGCTCCTTCTGCAGCACCAGCCCCAACAAGTGTGTGAAGCTCATCAATGAAAAGAATAACCTTTCCTTCTGACATCTCAATTTCCTTTAATACTGCCTTCAACCTCTCTTCAAACTCTCCTCTATATTTAGAGCCTGCGACTATTGCTCCCATATCGAGTGCAACAACTCTTTTGTCTTTGAGGGTCTCAGGAACATCACCTGCTATTATCCTCTGAGCGAGTCCTTCAACAATGGCGGTCTTGCCAACTCCAGCTTCTCCTATCAATACAGGGTTATTCTTCGTCCTTCTTGAAAGTACCTGTATAATCCTCCTGATTTCATCATCTCTTCCTATAACAGGGTCAAGTTTTCCTTTACTTGCAAGTTCTGTAAGGTCACGACCATATCTTTTAAGTGCTTGATATTTGTCTTCAGGAGTTGGATCAGTAACCCGCTGTCCCCCTCTTATCTCCTGCATTGCAGAAAGGACCTTGTTCGTGGTTGCACCATACCTCTGTAAAAGGTCTGAGCATGGTCCTGATATTGAAAGCAGTGCAAGAAGAAGGTGCTCAACACTTACATATTCATCTTGAAGATGTTCAGCCTCTCTTGCAGAATTTTCAAATACCTCTTTCAGTCTTGGAGAAACATAGACCTGTCCAAAAGGGGTTGCTCCAATAACTTTGGGAAATCTATCTATTACTTCTTCAACATCTTTCTGGAGCGACTTTGTATTTATACCCAATCTTTTTAGTATCTGACATGCCACTCCTTCTTCATCATCAAGCAATGCCCATAAAAGGTGTTCAGCATCAAGCTGTTGATTACCTTTCCTTTCAGCAAGCCTCTGTGCTGCCTGTATAGCCTCCTGACTTTTTATAGTTAGTTTATCCATTTATATTACCTCCATTAAGATTCAGAAAAAATCTTTTTTAATCTTTCAGTAAAATCCCTCCTAACATTATCCTCGAGATAGTTCATCATCTCTTCAATCTCCCTTTGCATATTTTCAAGCCTCTGCATGAGACGGAGTATCACCTCTACTCCTGCTTTATTTACACCAAGGTCTCTTGTGAGCCTGAGAATCATGCTCAGTCTCTCTATATCCTCTTCTGAATAAAGTCTCTGTCTCTTGTTCCTCTTAGGACATACAAGCCCTTCCCTTTCATATAACCTTAGAGTTTGTGGGTGTACATGGAGTATCTCAGACACCACACTTATCATATATAAAGGTTGTTTTTTATCCTTTACCACCATTATCTCCTCACCATACCTTCACGAGGGCTCTCCCTGTAAAGAGATTCAATCTCTTTTATTGCTTCCTTTGCCTTATTGGTTATATTCTTTGGGACTACTATCTTGACATCAACATACTGATTACCACGCAACCCTGTCTTTGGAGAAGGAAGACCTTTCCCAGAAAGTTTAAACCTCTGACCACTCTGTGTCCCAGGTGGTAATGTCATTACAGCCATACCATCTATAGTCGGCACCTCTACTTTTGCACCTAAAGATGCCTCTCCAAATGTCACAGGAAGTTCTAAATATAAATCATCTCCTTTTCTCTTAAACAAATGGTGCGGTCTGACAGTTATCTCAATATGAAGGTCTCCAGGCGGACCACCACCTTCTCCTTCTCCACCAAGACCTCTTAGCTTTACTCTTGAACCGGTGTCAACACCTGCAGGTATCTTTGCTTTAACTGTCTCTTGTTGGACTATCTTTCCTCTGCCGCCACAAGAAGGACACATCTTTCTTATCTTTCTCCCGGTTCCACCACATGCCTGACAGAGCTGTGACATCTTGAAAAACCCTTTTGCTGTCTTTATGCTACCAGTTCCTTTACAAACATTACATGTCTCGAAAGACTCAGCTCCTGAACCATTACATATCTTACAGATTTTTTCTCTGTTGAAAGTAATGGTCTTTGTGACACCCGAGAAGGCTTCCTCAAGAGAAAGCTCAAGAGAAATGACCAGGTCCCGACCTTTTGATACCTCAGTCTTTGTCTTTCTTCCCAGAATATCTGAAAAAATATCACCGAACCCGAAATCAAAGATATCACTAAAATCATAAGTCCTGAAGCCACCAAATTCAGGTCCAGCTTCAAAAGGAGACCTCCCAAACTGATCATATTCCGCCCTTTTTTTAGGGTCACTGAGAACCTCATATGCCTCATTTACTTCCTTGAATTTCTGCTCAGCAACTTTGTCCCCTGGATTCAGGTCAGGATGGTATTTCCTCGCAAGCCTTCTAAAAGCCTTTTTAATCTCATCCTGTGAGGCGTTCTTGCTTACACCGAGTATTTCATAATAGTCTTTTGTAGCCTGAGCCATTTATTTTCTCCTTACTTTTTTCTTATTATATAAATTGAGTATCTTCTTGTCAAGTATTTCGTTAAGACAAAAATCAGATTTTTACACACCCCTCCCCCTCTAACACACCCCCAACCCCTCTTAATAGAGGGGAACCTTTGAAAAAACTTAACTATTACCATAAACTTATGATTTAAAATGAATTAAAAACTTGTGCATTTATAACATAAAAATATAAAAATTGGTATCAGAAATATTCCATATTAATCCCCTCTTAATAGAGGGGATATGTGGAATTCATTCTTGATAGTGGGGACATATGGAACT
>JBNAVX010000141.1:0-5784 GCA_049700155.1 Thermodesulfovibrionales bacterium | reverse complement strand
GTCATTCTCTGGCTTGTCCAGAGAATCCAGATGGTTATTTCTGGATTCCCCGATTAAATCGGGGAATGACGGAAAGGTAAGTAGGTATTGAGAATACGACATTATTTAAAGGGAGATAGGTTAATTTGAATCAACCCCTTGAAGATAAAGGATGTTTAAAGAATTTACTTAAAAACTTTTGACATTACATAGACATGAAAGAGGCGATGTTTTATGAAAAGCTTGATGAGAAAAAGGTAAGATGTTTTCTCTGTGCACACCACTGTCTAATCAAAGAAGGCAAAAGAGGTATCTGCTATGTGCGTAAGAATGTTGAGGGAACTTTATACAGTCTTGTATATGGGAGAGTCGTCTCAATGAATATTGACCCTATAGAGAAAAAGCCCCTCTTCCATTTTCTACCGGGTTCAACCTCTTTTTCTATCGCTACAGTAGGATGTAATTTCCGGTGTGAGCACTGCCAGAACTTTGAGATTTCACAGTATCCAAAAGAGCATGAGGGAGAGATCTTCGGACAGCATGTTACACCAGAGTCTATTGTAGAGGCTGCAAAAAGGAATGGTTGTAAGAGTATCTCCTATACATACACAGAGCCTACTATATTCTTTGAGTTCGCTTATGATTGTGCAAAGTTAGCCCATGAGAAAGGCATCAAAAACGTCTTTGTCAGTAATGGATATACTTCTCCCGAGGCAACGAAGGTTATCGCACCTTATCTTGATGGTAATAATATTGATCTCAAAGGAGATGATGATTTTTATAAAAAGATATGCGGTGCAAGATTAGAACCTGTAAAAGAAACAATAAGACTTATGAAAGAACTCGGTGTTTGGGTAGAAGTAACTACATTGATAATCCCTGATTACAATGATTCTGAAGATGACCTGAGGGAGATAGCAGAGTTTATAAAATCAGTAGATCCATTTATTCCATGGCATGTTACACAATTTTATCCGACTTACAAACTCACTGACAAACCAAGGACTCCTTTAAAGACCCTTCGCAGGGCAAGGGAAATAGGGTTTGAATCTGGTCTTAAATATGTATATGAGGGCAATGTCCCTGGAGAAGGTGGAGAAAATACATACTGCCATCAATGCAAGCAACTGCTCATAAAGAGGTTCGGTTTCAGCATTATTGAAAACCGTATGAAGGATGGAAAGTGTTCTGCCTGTGGAACAGAGATAATGGGTATCTGGTCATGATAAAAGTGCAAGCATCATAACGATAGCATCTTCTTTTGGTAATGTGTAATAATTTCTTCTTTTACCAACAGAGACAAAGCCGAAATTTTCATAAAACTTTATTGCGATAGTGTTTGAAGCTCTGACTTCTAAGTAAATTGACCTGCAACCCTTCTTTTTTAATTCATCTATAACCTTTTCGAGCATAACTGTAGCAATACCCATGCGTCTCATGTTTGGGGATACAGCGATGTTCAATATATGACCCTCATCAACTACACTGTTTGCACATATATAACCAACAATCTTGTTTTCATAGACTGCTACCTTTACTATTGATGAGCTATTGTAGATCTCATTTAAGAAAGCCATCTCATTCCATGGAGTTGAGAAAGACATCCTTTCTATATTTAAAACCTGAGGGATATCTGACCACCACATATTCCTGATAAACAAGCCTTCCAGTTTAACTTTCATCTGTTTCCTGTTTAATCTCCTCTTTCAGCTCTGCCTCTGACCTTCTTATGTAAAACGGCTTGATACTTATCGGATCAGAGAAATCCCTTTTCAGAGCCTTTTTCATCCCTATAAAGGCTATATGTGACGGTGAAGTGACCATTTTATCAGAGGAGGCAAATATTGCATTTCCCTCAAATGTATTAAAGATTTTATCCCTGTAAAGGAGTGCACCGTCACCTGTGAAGACCACTTTTTCATTAGATATCCTCTTTTCATCTCTGAGTTTCTCAATGAGTTTTTCTATTTTTATTGATTCTTCGTCTATTAAACGTTGAAACCCTTCATCTTCCCATTTAAAGACTGCAGAATATACCTCTTTTTTCCTTGCGTCGAGCATAGTACAGACTGGATACATACAATATGGGAAGTGATATGCAAGTGCCTCAAGTGTAGGAACTGAGACTATAGGTTTTCCTGTTGTATATGCAAAACCCTTTACAGTACTCAGACCTATCCTCAGTCCTGTGAATGAACCCGGACCTATGGCAATTGCAAATATATCAATATCAGATAACTTATGACTTGATTTATTCAGGGCATAGTCTATAGTGGTCATCAGCCTCTCAGAATATGTGGATTTTATATTCAGGCGTATCTCAATAATCAGACCGCAAAGGTCATCCATGATTGCAACTCCGCCAAACATTGTAGATGTATCTATAGCAAGAATTTTCATCCTTTAAAGCCTAATATATAAATGGGTGTTTTTCAAGAGGTAGCATTAATCTCAAATCTGCTGAAGGGTGTTTGCAATGACATTTTAAACTCACTCAAACTTGTCTAACCCACTTAATTCATAAATTTATGATTAATCGACAGATACAGTATTCTCGCTCCTTCTTGGCTCGATTAAAATCGAGCCTCCGAGGTAAATTCTTTCTTCGAAAGAATTTAAATCCGCTCAAACACTGCATCTGCCAAAAATTTTATGAATAATATGGGCTAAAAGGCATTTATATTTTTTCCCCATCTAAAAAGCATATACATTATCCTTTCCCCTCTAAAAAGAGGGGTGAAGGGGTGTGTAAAAAAGGGTTGTGTGTAAAAGGATATACAGGTTTTTCTAAAAAACTTTTTTAGAACAAGTAGAGACTGGATTCCCCGATTAAATCGGGGAATGACGGAAAGGTAAGTAGGTATTGAGAATACGACATTATTGGAGGGGGAGGCAAGTTAATTTGAATCAACCCCTTAGATTATTCTGGACAGCAATGCATTGACATTATTTTTAATACTAACTAAATTTATTCATGGCACACAGTTTTGATGATATCTATTTCATGAAAAAGGCTCTTGAAGAGGCTGAGATCGCCTTCAAAAAAGGTGAAGTCCCTGTTGGAGCTGTTCTTGTAAGAGACGGTAATATAATAGCAAAGGCACACAATCAGAGAGAGACATTAAATGACCCGACAGCACATGCCGAGATTATTGTGATAAGGATTAGTTCAAGAAATAACAACAACTGGAGATTGACAGATTCAACACTTTATGTCACTAAAGAACCATGTATTATGTGTGCAGGGGCGATAATAAATGCAAGGCTCAAAAGACTTGTGTATGGTTGTAGAGATAACAAAGGTGGTGCTGTAGATAGCCTTTACCAGATCCTTTCAGACAAAAGGCTTAATCATCAGGTTGAGGTCGTGTCAGGGATTCTTGGAGAGGAGTGTGCAGAAATCTTGAAAAAGTTTTTTGAGGAAAGAAGATAATACTTTTAAAGAGTTACCTCCATTTCGAGCGTCTTTTCACCTCTGAGGAACTTTTTCCTTACAACTTTTACCTTTATCTTATCTCCTTCTCTTTTGTCAAATAATGCGATCTTTACATCCTCCACAGATTCTATCTTCCAATCATCAATAGAAATTAATATATCATCTTCTTTAATACCAGCCTTTGAAGCAATACTGTCAGGTAATAAATCATCTATCCATACTTTCCCTTTCTCCTCCTTAAGAAGTACCCCAAGCTTCGGAGAAACAGGAGGAGATATAGACTCTGGGAAAAGCACAAAGTCTCCGATGTCGCTATCAAGTTTATCTGAAATTCCATTAACGATCGTTGCATAGTCCTTTCTATTTATACGAAATGTCCTCTTTGGAATCCCTGAACCATAAATTATATGCTGTTCTCCAGCAATTACAATCATCTGGTGATCAGGGTTATTTTCCATAAATTCAGCGATAGAGTGAGCCATCGTCTCATCCCATAATATCTGAGACTGTCTGAAGTGTTCAAAATCTTTGATCCTTGATTTCTCATGTAATTCATATGCCTTTTTTAACCTCTCTTTGTAAGCCTCATCATGCATATCCATATCCTGAGGAATCTCTTTCTTCTCTTCATCAGTAAGGGCATCAAGCCCCCCTTCTGAAACCTTCTTTACGATCTCTTCTCTGATATTGAGTGCGATTATGGGTATACCTTTTGCTTTTGCATAATCAATAATCTCCCTGTAGAGGTTATAATCAAACTTCCATCTTTTAAAATATTCAGTCTGTTTCAGGAATTCCCTTTCAGTAATAGCACCTGATAAATAATCATCAATGGCTTTCTGGAAAGGCTTCTGAAACATCTCCATTCCAATTGCTATCTTTCTTCCTCGCTTTGAGAGCTCCATTATCAATTCAAGCTGGACCTTATGGTCTTCATAATTCGTGTGTCTCTCACCTACATATATAATTGGTTTATCAATGACTGAATTAATCACATCTTCAAGCCTTAGAGTCTGACCAGGATTTATTCCTGAAACAGGTTCAAAAAGGCTGTAGATCATACCTCTGTATGAATCCTCAATCTTTTTTTCTGATACCCTCCCATTCTTAAAATGTATAAAAGAGTATTGACCATACTGAAATATCTTTTCTCCAATAGAATCCACCTCTTCTTGTGATTCTCCATTTACATAGACGATAACTTTTTCTTCGTTCAGCGGATTCTTTCTGACAACCACTGAAAAACCTCTTTCTGAGTCAGTTATCTTTCCAAAGAGTCTTCTGAGAACCTGACTTTTGTATCCTGTGACAAAGAGTGATGATGACCTTATGTCTTCATCTCTTAAATCTTTTTCTTCTTTAACTGGATAGCCTTTTTCTTTGAGAATATTAATCAGAGAAGAATACTTCTCTTTTTCTTCCTCTGGATAAATAACTATCTTCTCATCGTCGCTGAAAAATCTTGATAGAACTGGAGGGATCTCTCTATTTTTAATTCTTCGCAAGATATCATAATCCTCATCAAATATGATCTTAAGAGGTCTTTCCTCTACCTGAATCTCAAAGAACTTCTTTTTTTCTTCTATCTGGATAATCTCTTTTTTATCACCTTTTTCAGTAATAATCCTTACTGGTATGAAAAGCCTGAAGGGGTTTCCTTTCTGAACGAGCTCAAATGAAATATCCGGTAACCCATTTTTTATAAGAACCCGGAGGTTCTTTACCTCAAGAGAAGGAACTTCATCTCTAAAAAGCCATTGATCAAAAAACCAACTAAGATTTTGTCCATATATTTTTTCAAGTGAATCTTTCATATCCTTCCATGAGGCATCAATGAATCTATTTTCTGAGATAAATCCTCCCAAAGCACTGTTAAAAACATCTTCACCTACAAGATTCTCAAGCATATGGAAGAACATTGCACCTTTTTCAGGTGATATTGCATCTATTTTTTCATTCAGGTCTTTGATGACATCTTTTCCTGATACATTATGTGAATCCTGATAACTAATGAGAAGATTTTTCCTGAACTGCCATCCAATGCCTTTCTGCTCTGCTATTAAAAGATCAAATAAAAAGGATGGGATAAAATCTCTATATTTTTCTATATCTTGTATATCAATTCTTTTTTCAGATAGTAACATAGAGGAATTATTATCTTTCTTGACCTCCTCTGAATGTGCTATAGAGACAAACAGCAATGTGAACCATATAAAGATGATAATCCTGTATTTCATTTAACCTTAGTATAACCCCCCTTAATAAAATCAGTCAAAAATAAAACCTAACACACCCCATAATCCCTTCTTAACCCTTTCCCCTCTAACCCACTTAATTCATAAATTTATGAGTGAAGCTCCCCGACTTTA
>JBNAVX010000140.1:0-5847 GCA_049700155.1 Thermodesulfovibrionales bacterium | reverse complement strand
CTCTATAAAAGAGCTTATTGTCCATGATGGATTGCATCTGCAGATTCTAAAAAGAAAATTCTTTAGAATCTCGGTTCCTTTGTCTGTGTGGACAACTTCTGGATGAAATTGCAAGGCATAAAATCTTTTTCTACTGTTTGCCATTGCTGCTATAGGAGAATTAGAGGTATGTGCTATTGTTATAAAATCTTTAGGAACTCTATCTATTTTATCTCCGTGACTCATCCAGACTGTTGTCTTTTTGGGTATACCCTTAAAAAGGTCAACTCTATTATCAATAAAGAGTAATGCTTTACCATATTCTCGTTGATCTGCCTTTCTAACTTTTCCTCCAAAAAGGTATGCCATAAGCTGCATACCATAACATATGCCTAATATTGGTATTCCAATATCAAAGATGCCTTTGTCAGGAACTGGTGCTTCTTTATCATAAACGCTTGAAGGTCCTCCTGAGAGTATGATGCCTTTAGGGTTAAAGCTTTTTATTTTTCCAAGTGAAGCATTATAAGGAAATATTTCTGAATAGACTTTACATTCTCTTACACGACGTGCAATAAGCTGGGTATACTGGGAACCGAAATCAAGGACTAATATTTTACTGTTCTGAGTCATTGGTCATTGGTCATTAGTCATTAGCAATTTTTGACTATTGACTGATGACTAATGACTATTTTTTCACCATTCAGTCCTATAATTTGGGGCCTCCTTTGTTATTATAACATCGTGAACATGACTTTCCCTTAGACCTGCGCTTGTAATCTGGATGAATTTTGCCTTTCTTCTGAGTTCATCAAGATTTCTACAGCCGCAATAACCCATTCCTGAACGGAGACCCCCTATCAATTGGTTAATACTCTGAGAAAGTGGTCCTTTATAAGGGACTCTGCCTTCAACACCTTCAGGCACGAGTTTGGATAGCTCAATTCCTGCCTGGAAATATCTGTCCTTGGTCCCCTGTTCCATAGCTCCAAGTGAACCCATACCTCTGTAAACTTTATAACTACGACCCTGAAAAAGGATTATTTCTCCTGGTGACTCATCTGTACCAGCAAAAAGGCTCCCTATCATCACAGAATGGGCACCTGCAGCAAGTGCTTTTGTTATATCACCTGAGTATTTAATTCCTCCATCAGCAATTATCGGAATACCATATTTTTTCGCAACTGAGTAACAAGTCTTTATGGCTGTAATCTGAGGCACACCAGTGCCGGCGATTATCCTTGTAGTACATATTGAACCCGGACCTATTCCAACCTTAATTCCATCAGCTCCAGCCTTTATGAGGTCTTCTGCAGCTTCTGCGGTTGCGATGTTACCAGCTATTACATCCAAATGAAGTCTTTTTTTCAGTAATTTAATTGTTGTTATGACTGACTTTGTATGACCATGAGCAGTGTCAATGACAATTACATCAACTCCTGCTTTTGCAAGTAATTCTGCCCTTTGGACTGCATTTTCACCAGTACCAACAGCAGCACCGACACGCAATCTGCCAACACTATCTTTGCATGCATTTGGATATTTTTTTCTCTTCTCAATATCTTTTATAGTAATTAAACCTTTTAGATTATTATCTTTATCTACAATAGGAAGTTTTTCTATCTTATATTTGTGGAGTATCTTCTGAGCTTCTTCAAGGGTTGTTCCAACAGGAGCTGTTATGAGTCTTTTCCTTGTCATAACTTTAGATACTTTTTTAGAAAGATTCGTCTCAAAACGCAGGTCTCTATTAGTTAAGATTCCTATGAGTTTTCCTCTTTCAGTTACAGGGATACCAGAGATTCTGTATTTTTCCATTAAAGATAGAGCTTCTGAGATAGGTGCTTCAGGCAGAATGGTTATGGGGTCAAGTATCATACCACTTTCAGATTTCTTTACTTTATCTACCTCTGAAGCCTGTTTTTCAGGGCTCATAGCCCTGTGGATGATACCGATTCCTCCTTCACGGGCTATTGAAATTGCAAGGTTTGCATCTGTAACAGTATCCATTGCAGCACTGACTATGGGTATATTGATTTTTATATTTCTTGTAAGAAGAGTGGAGATATCTGTTTCACGTGGAAGTATTTCAGATTTTCCAGGTAAAAGTAATACATCATCAAAGGTTAAACCTATCTGAATATTATCCTGAAGCATTATATTTACCCAAAGTTTCTGATAATCTTAACATTTTAATATCCTGTAAAGCAATTGAAGTATATTCTCGGAAGCCTGCTGTGTGGACAATCACTTGAATAGAAAGGGTTTTTAATTAAATTTAAGTATATTAATAACCTTAAACGAGGAAGAATTACTTATTTGGGGAATAATTTTGAAATAATTTGTTTTAAAATTAAACAACTTTTTCTGGTATATTATTTGATTTATAATAAATAGATTTTTCCTTTTAGAAAGGAGGTGAAGGATAATGAAATTATTTACAACAGTCTTTAGTATGCTGATATTATTTGCTTTTGTTGCTTCAGCTTTCGCTGGTATGAATGTGATCGAATACAAAGATGGAGAGATGGGAAAGGTTATTTTTGATGGTAAACTCCACAACGAAAAGCTTGGTCCTGGTAAGTGTATGGAGTGCCATAAAGGTAATACCCCCTTTGCTATGAAAAAACCTGGTACAGAGGGCTCTGCCAAGATAATGAAGGATGATCATGTGCCAGGTAAATTCTGCGGGACATGTCATGATGGGACCAAGTCATTCGGATGGCAGGAGGGATCAGACTGCACTAAATGTCACAAAAAAGAAGAAGCAAAATAGAATAGAATAATAAGAAGTGGGTAATCATGTAAAATTGATACCCACTTCTTTAACTTTATTAGAAAACCTAAATTTTCCTGAGCCATGATTCATACTTCTTATTTTTACCCCTCACTATATCAAAAAATAAGGACTGTAACCTTTTTGTTATCTTTCCGGGCTTACCATTTCCAATGACCCTGCCGTCAACTTCCCTTATAGGAGTGACTTCTGCTGCTGTGCCAGTAAAAAAGGCTTCGTCTGCGATATAAAGTTCGTCTCTGGTAAACCTTTCCTCTATAACCTTAATACCTTCATCATTTGCAAGTTTTATAATACTGTCTCTTGTTATACCTTCAAGAATTGAGGTTAAAGGAGTAGTCTTTAAGATACCTTTTCTTACTATGAAGATGTTTTCACCGCTTCCTTCAGATATATACCCTTCTGTATCAAGTAAAAGTGCCTCATCATATCCGCATAATATAGCCTCTCTTTTGGCAAGCTGTGAATTTATGTAATAACCGCACACTTTACCTCTTGTCATACTTGAATTCACATGATATCTGATAAAAGAGGATATTTTAACCCTGATTCCATTTTTAATACCTTTATCTCCCAGGTAAGCTCCCCATGGCCAGACAGCAATAGATACATTAATAGGATTCCCTACTGAATATAAACCCATAGCACCATAACCTATATATACGAGGGGTCTGATATAACATTCTTTTATTTTATTTATCTTTATGGTATCTATTATTGCATTTTTGATCTCTTCTTTTGTATAGGGAATTTCCATCATAAATATATGTGCTGAATCGAATAGACGGTCAATATGCTCATCAAGTCTGAATATTGCTGGACCTTCCCTGGTTTCATAACATCTTATACCCTCAAAAACACCAAGACCATAATGTAATGTATGAGTCAAGACATGGACAACTGCATTATCCCAATCTACAAACTTACCATCCATCCATATTTTTTTAGTTTTTGACAACATGGTCTATTATATCAATCCCTGATATTATTGACAATTACATCTTTTCAGGTATACTGATGCCTAATATCTCGAGTCCATCCTTTAAAACAATCCTTACAGCCTCACACAATGCAAGCCTTGATCTGTTTAAATTGGGTTCATTGTTAACCACCCTGTATTTATCGTAATATTGATGAAATAGTGAGGACAATTCTTGAAGGTAAAATGTGATCCTGTGGGGTTCACGGGTGTAAACGGATTCTTCAAATATAACAGGATAGAAAAGTATTTTTTTGATAATTCTGATCTCTTCTGGTGCTTTAAGCAGACTTAGGTCAGCTTCAAAGAGTCCTTTTATATCAACCCCTTTTTCTTTTGCATGGTTAAAAATGCTGTTTATTCTTGCATTTGCATATTGCACATAAAATACAGGATTTTCAGATGTCTGGGACTTTACCACCTCAAGATCAAAATCAAGATGGCTATCAGGTCTTCTTGTGAGAAAAATGAATTTTGTGGTATCTACACCCACTTCATCCATTACTTCCCTAAGAGTTATAAATTCACCAGCCCTTTTTGACATCTGGACAGGTCTACCCCCTCTTAAGAGATTTACCATCTGGACAAGTAGAATCTTTAACTTATCTTTAGGATAGCCAAGAGCCTCAATAACAGCCTTGACTCTTGGTATATAACCATGATGGTCAGCTCCCCATATGTTTATCAGCTCATCATACTTTTTTTCTATTTTTTTTCTATGATAGGCAATATCAGAAGTAAAATAAGTATATTCTCCGTCTCTTTTAATAATTACTCTATCTTTATCATCACCAAACTTAGCTGATTTAAACCAGATAGCACCATCTTTTTCGTAAATAAATCCTTTAGCCCTGAGGTAGTTAATAGCCATGTCCACAGAGCCTTCTTTATAAAGCTCTTTTTCGCTTTGCCATGTATCAAAGTGAATCCCGAAGTCTTTCAAATCTTTTTGAATCTGTGAGAGCATCATTTTATAAGAGTAATCAACAAAAAATTCTGATACCTCATTAAAGTCAGACCTTATGTATCTGTCTTGATACTTATCAATTATCTGTGTAGCAATTTCATCAACATATTTTCCTCTGTACCCGTCTTCAGGGAATGGGTAATCAATATCTTGAAGTAGGTGGTATCGTGCAAAGACCGATAACCCGAGGAGTCGGACTTGTTTACCAGCATCATTTATGTAGTATTCGCGTTCAACCTCATATCCTGCAGCGTGGAGAAGGTTTGAAAGCGCTTCACCAGTAGCAGCTCCTCTTCCGTGACCGAGGTGAAGAGGACCTGTCGGATTTGCACTTACAAATTCTATCAAAATCTTTTTCCCTTTACCAATATTTTCTCTCAGAAATTGTTTTTTATCCTTCAGCAGTTTTTTTACTTCTGAATAGAGATATTCTTTTGAAAAAGTAAAATTTATAAATCCAGGACCTGCGATATCTATCTTTTCAAATTTTGTTTTGTCTTTTATTGAGTTGAGAATTTCTTTTGCTATTTCCTTAGAGGGTTTTTTTAGTATCTTTGAAAGCGTCATTGCTGAAGGTGTTGCTATGTCACCGAGAGACTCATCAGGTGGAATTTCTATTTCAATATAAGGAATAGTCTCAAGCCCAAGGGATTTAAGTGAATCCTCAATAATTTTCCTAACCTCTTTTTTCATAGGTTTTAAGTTTAAACATGGTATGTCTTCAAAGTCAACGGAACGAATTGCCTCATCAAAAATCTATATGAAACTGAATCGTTGCCTCATTTAAAAATCTATATGAAAATATCACAATGTCTCCTGATAAAAATGTCTACAGGAGGCAGAGATGAGGTTAACGATGAAAGAAAGGAAGAAACTGACGAAGATAGTATCTGAGAGGTATCAGAAGTCCTCTAAGAAGCAGAAGGGGGTAATTCTTGATGAATTTGTAGCACTCACTGGGTATGATCGTTGTTATGCATCTTATCTTTTAAGGAATCATAGGAGGAAGGTAAGAGTCAACTCTAATACGGTAAAGGTTGCAGATGTAGGCAGAAGACCCAGAAGGAAACGAGGCGCTTGTCAAGAATTTTGTGTCTCCTGGTAGAATTTCATATTAAAAAGTTG
>JBNAVX010000139.1:0-5882 GCA_049700155.1 Thermodesulfovibrionales bacterium | reverse complement strand
TTCGGAGGGCAAGAGGGTTACCCTAACCTGATAAGAGCAACCCTCTTGAGGGGGGTGGAGAAGGGCTTTAAATATCATTCAGAAATTCTTCCCTCTATTAATACTGTATCATCTAAGAGTCTTTCTTTTATATTTTTAAAACCCGTCTTTAAAAGCCATCCTCTTATTTCCTTAGAAGAATAACTTCTTCCTTCTTTTGTATTAACAAGCATATTTACAGAAAAGAGTGCACCCCACAGGGGAGATGTTCTATCTTCAGAAATATAAAACTCCTGGATGACTACCTTCCCTTTTTTATTTAATGCCCTTTTACATTTTCTAAGTATCAAAAGATTATCTTTTTCAGAATAAGAATGTAATACCTGACTCACAAATATTAGGTCATAACCCTTACCAATATCGTCTATAGTAAAATCTCCACTAATAAAATTGATACCCCCAATCTTCTTTTCTTCAAGAAGTTTCTTTGCAACCGTTATAGCTTCAGGATAATCAAAAAGTGTTACCTCCACTCCTTTCCTTGCCATCTCAAAGGAATAAGTGCCAGATCCACCTCCAAGGTCAAGAGCTGTTTTTACCCCTTTTAAATCAATTGATTTAATAACATCTTTAACCTTCAGAATAGCAAGGTTATGCATACCGAGAATGAAAGTCTCATAATCTCTTGCCCTTTGAACAGGTTTTCCTGTCTTAACTACTTCATCCAGCTCAGACCAGTTCTTCCATAAATAATCAGCATGCCTAATCATGTCACCCTGATAATAGGGACTCCCTTTTACTAAAAAACGATTTGATATTGGTAAGTTTCTATATTCATTACCCGATTTTTTTAATAGACTGAGGCCTGTAAGTGCATCAAGTAATATCTCTGTTGCTCTCAGATCAATATTGAGCTTATGAGATATTGCTTTAGCTGATTGAGGTTTTATCAGGTGATCAAATATTCTATAGTTGTTTGCAGTAATGAGAACCCTTGAAGACCTGAAAGCTCCCCACATCTCTCTTAACCTTTTTGCCAGTTCAGGAATATTTGGCATAGTAAATATTTAAGCTTTTTATTCTGGTTTTTCTGTTTCCTCTGTTTCCCCGATTAATGCAATAGCTTCTGAAGCAGGTAGTTCTTGTACATCTTTTAACTTTTTTTCAATTGTCCGAGACTTCCTTGCTGCATCTTCAATAACATTACTTGCTTCTTGCAACTTCTTTTGTGTCTTTTCAAGAAGACTGCCGAATTTACCAAACTCAGTTCTTACCGCTCCAAGAAGAGCCCATACCTCACTCGAACGTTTTTCGATAGCAAGTGTTTTGAACCCCATTTGTAAACTATTTAATATTGCAGATAATGTCATGGGGCCGGTTACAACCACCCTGAAATCTCTTTGTAAAGCTTCACATAGACCAGGTCTCCTTAAAACTTCTGCATATAGTCCTTCAATTGGTAAAAACATAATCCCGAAATCAGTAGTATTAGGTGGATCAAGGTATTTCTCTTTGATATCTTTTGCGCATATTTTAATTTTATTTTCCAATTGTTTTGTTGCCTCCTCCGCAAGCTTTTGATCACCATGTTCAGAAGCCTCAACAAGTCTTTGATAATCTTCGTGAGGGAATTTTGCATCTATCGGAAGCCATACAGTAGTCCCTGCATTATTACGTCCCGGTAACTTTATTGCGTATTCAACTCTTTCACTACTACCCTTTTTTGTTGCAACATTCTGTTCATACTGCTCTTTTGTAAGTATCTGCTCTAAAAGGGCACCCAGTTGAATTTCTCCAAATAAACCTCTTGTTTTGACATTTGATAATACCTTTTTGAGATCCCCCACACTGGACGCTAAGGATTGCATCTCACCCAACCCTTTATGAACCATTTCAAGTCTTTCACTTACAAGCTTAAAAGACTCTCCCAAACGACGCTCGAGTGTTGCATGAAGTTTTTGATCCACAGTTTCTCTCATTTGATCTAATTTTTTTGTATTATCTTCTTGTATTAATCTTAACCTTTCTTCAACTGTCTCTCTCATTTTTTCTAATTTTTGTTCATTTGTCTGAGTTAAGTTAATAATTTGTTTTGAAAAGGTTTCTAACTGATCTTTCTGTAAAGTAGCAATTGCCATCATTTGATTAACAAGGGAATCCCCAACTGATTTTAAGGAGACGCCCACTTCTTCTCTTAGCTGTTTTGAGTTATTGCTGGTTTCTTCTCTGTTTAGAGCTATTTCTTCCTTTAAAGACTTTTCTGTCCTTTCCTGGATCTTCTCAAAAGATACTAATTTATTTTCAAATTGTGTTAATTTTGCATTCGGATTTCGAGCTATTAAAACAAACAGTAAAATAAGCGCAACCGAAATCATAACTATCAGAATTATCAATGAGTATTCGGTCATTTATATCCTCTATGAAATTGGTTTATAATTGTTGTCATAGCAGTTCTAAAAATTATATCCTCTCATAAACCCAGACTCTTCCACCATCTCTTATCTCATCTACTCTTTTCACAAGACGTTTCTTATAGAGATTTAATAACCTCGTGCCGCTTGTGTTTGCAGGGAGCTTAAGATATTCTGAAAGATCACTGGCAGTAATCCTTCCTTTTTTTAGAACAAAATTCAAAGTTTCTTTTAGATAATTATTAAGACTTCCAAGTATAATCTCCTCCCCATTTTTCATACAGGCCATCACAGCAAGTTCTTTTCTCTCAAGTGCAACCTCTATATTTTCTCTCTGATTATCATTAAGACCAGTAATGATAATATATTTATCACCGTATTCACCACTTAAGAGTCTTGATATGAGCTTTGCAATAACTTCATCAGCACAGGAATAATCAATAACTCCTATCTTTGAGAAATCGAGTGCTATAACCTCCCCTTCTTTCTCATTTTCTAAATCTTTTTCTATTCGATCTCTTATAATCTGGCCTGATGTCCTCGTTACAAGGTCACAGGAGCCATTCTTCAATTCTTCTTTGAGAATCTTATATAGATTGTAAGTTATCATAAATTAACGAAAACTTTTCAAATAGCAATGAATTTTCCCCTATCATTTTAAAAGTATAGATAAACCTTTTCATATTTGCCTTCTCTCCATTCCCACACTGAGACCTCATGATAATCAGAACTGTTTAGTAATCCTGCCTTTGCCCTTAGATTGTTAGTTATCTCATTGAAAGCCTTTTCTGCATCTTCCAAAGAATTGAAATGGTTAACCAAACTCGTCATTCCCCCACTCACCATAACAAGAAGGTATTTTGCTACAAGAGGATTATTAGATAATTGATAGGTAAACTCATCTGCATTATTCTTAAAAGAATCTTCACCCATCCCTTACCCTCCATTAAGGTTTTTAAATTGTTTTGAAATTACCATTACCCCTCTATTATTTTTGTTATTAAAAAATTTCACTATAATCAGTTCAGTTTCATCATAAAAAAGCATCTTTAGAAAATAAAGTAAGTTGTTTCTTATTATTGTTAATAAGTGTATCTTGTTCTTCAATCCAAGGACTGCAGAATTCCCAAGGCAAATCAGGGTTTTTGCAGCCACAGATTTTACAGTCTATTCCATACCTCTGTGAAACTCTTTTAACCTGGCTATACCGAGCGATTCTCAGGTTTTTCTGTAAAAGCCTTGTCTTTGCAGATGTTATGACACTCTGCCAGGGCTGACCATGATAATATTTCAAGATATTCTGAGCAATATTTGATGGTAGTTCACAGAAAAAGTTCGTAATAGAGGGTCGCATAACAAGGAAGCTGATCGCTATGTTTTTTATACCTTCTTTCTTGAGACTCTTGAGCAAATGTTCTATTGAATTTTCTGAGTCAGTAATGCCGGGTATCATTGGATCGATCCTTACCGTAACATCAATTCCAGCATTAATGAGATTCCTTATATTTAAAAGCCTCTGGAAAGTACTTGCTGTATAAGGTTCAAAAAGGTTTCTATAGTCTTCTGAAAGAGAAACAATACCGATCTTAGCTCTGACACTTCCTTTTATCCCACAGTTGGCAAAAGATGACATAAAGGTATATTTCTTAAATAACTCAATAAAATCCAGAGGTATAAAACCTTTTGTGAGAAAAGATATGCCTATACCTCTCTCGAGGAGTAGCTTCATTGTTCTGTAAGTTATATCTAAAATTTCATCTAAATTTTGAAAGGCGTCAGATGCTGAGCTGAAAGACATCCAGTTTGGCAACTTCTTTTTCCTATCAAGCTCCTTTTCAATTAGTTCGGGAAGATTTTGATAGAGATAAATCTCCCCTTTTGGAGGTACATCAGTAAAGCCTCTTGCATAACAATAAACACATGAATGCATACAGCCTTTGGTGATATTTATAGAGGGCGTATCCTTCAGACAGCTAAAAATTGATCGTTTAAGAATCGTGCTTTTACGATTAACTTTTATGAGTTTTATTGATCGTAGCCTCATTGTTATTCTTCCTCTACTAACTGCCATTCTGCATATCCATCTTTTCTTTCAAGAAGTTTCACACCTTTCAATATCACTTTACTTTTTAAAGGATGTGTTTTGACCATAATATAAGCACGGACAAGGTTAGCAATCGTAGCTTCCTGAAATATTAACTCTGTCCCATCCTGAAGAACTATCTTAGTCCTTAGATGCTTGTGTCCTTCAGGAATCTCAGCAGTTAATTCTTTTACATCTTCGTTATGGATGTTTTTAAGCATTCCCCTTATTAAGACAACACTTTTTGTATTTTTTCCCGCTTCCACATGGACAAGGGTCATTTCTTCCAATCTTTTTAGCTTTTTTTACCTGTTTTGGTTTAGGTGGTTCAGATAATTCCCTATACTCTTTTTCATATTTATCTGCCTTTTCGTCTATTTCCTGCCAATTATAAAAACTAATTAACCTTTCAAGAGCACCTAATTTTTCAAATTCTTCTTCTGCCATTTCATATGCCTTAAGAAAATAATCCTCTGATCTTTTATCTCCAAGGGCATACAATGCATCACCAGCATTTATGATTATCCATACATCATCAGGAAATCTCCTCAGGTTTTCTTCTATTTGTTGTATTGCTTCTTCTCTCCTTCCAGCTTCAGCAAGGATACATCCTGTATCTCTAAGGAAAGCTTCTGGTTGTTTAGAAAGTTCTGAAAACCACCTGCCGACATTTACAGCTTCATCTATCAGACCATAGCGTGCAAATCTAAATGGCATATCGAGTAAAAAGTATTCGATATCATAGAGTCCTTCTTCTTTAACTGAATTGTAGAATTCAATATCAGGACTTCCGTCTTCTTTAAGGCAATATTGATAGAATTTTTCTATCCCTTTATAAATCTTAAGCATGGAATCTCTGTTATGTATTCTGATTTTTCCCTCATAGCTGATAATGTCACTTACAAAATCCCGAACAACCTCAGCACATTTCACATCACTGAGATGTCTTTTCCAGAATTCAAAAGCTACCTCGTAAAGGAAATCCTCTGCAAGTCCTCTTATCTTATACATATCAGCCCAATTATCAGCTAATGCACTTGGTTCTCCTGCCCTTAAAGCAGCTTCCTTGAAATCTTTAATACTTGTTTCAATACCAATTTCTTTTAATGCTTCCAATATTTCTTGATCTGTCATTTCTTTAATGTCATTCATATAAGTTTGCCCCCTTTTTCGTTTAAAAATTATCTGCAATTTTGCAATTTGAAGTTACTATGTTTTTGTAGCACATGGTATTTACCTCTCTATTCTCATAAATAAGTCTTATTGTCTTTAAGACGAAATCCCTCCTCCACCACCTTCATTTGTCTTTCCACTTTTCCATCCTGTTCTTCCTTCAATTGAGATGCTATTAGGTGCGTTTAATATTTTTCTCTCTAACTGGCAAACATTACTAAAGATACAATATCTGT
>JBNAVX010000138.1:0-5937 GCA_049700155.1 Thermodesulfovibrionales bacterium | reverse complement strand
TTAAATGTGCAATAATGATTTTTACAAATAGTGCAAGAATGATATTTCCGTAACACTCGTATAAGTGAATCTTGACAATTAATTCCAACAGTTCTATGATTTTCATAGGATGTCCCTTCTTCAGGTTGCCCTTGATTTTCTGAATATCAAAGATGCCCTTAATATTGCCTTATTGACCTATCAGTATGTTGACATAATCGAGGCAGGAACACCTCTGATTAAATCTGAGGGTATCAAGGTAGTAGAGGTATTTAAGAAGAATTTTGAGAATAAGCAGATATTTGCTGACTTAAAGATAATGGATGCTGGTTCTCTTGAGGCAAGAATGGCTTTTGATGCTGGAGCTGACATGATAAGCGTTTGCGCACAGGCATCAGTTGAAACTATTACAGGTGCATTAGAAGAGACAAGGAGACAGAATAAGAAAATTGTTATAGACCTCATAGGCTCAAGGGACTGGGTTTCGAGAGCAAGAGAAATCCAATATCTACTTCCAGACTTTTTCTGTATCCATATATCTCTTGATGAACAACAAAGAGGCAAAAGAACATTTACAGGGCTTGAGAATTATATGGAAGAAATACAAATACCTTTCTGTGTTGCAGGGGGGATAAGACCTGAGGACCTTCCATCAATAATGCCATTTAAACCTTCAATTATCATCGTTGGTGGATATATCATAAAGGCAGAAAAACCAGGAGAGGCTGCAAAAACAATGAAAGAGGCAATAATGAGCTGGAGACATAGATGAATTATTATCCATATCTTTTAGATAAGATAAAACAGGTTACTGATAAGATATCCCAAAAGGATTTTGATGATTTCATTAACCTTATTATCAAGACACCTCGAATATATATAATAGGTGCTGGTCGTTCTGGACTGGTTGCAAAGGCATTTGGTATGCGCCTTGTCCATCTAAAAAAGAAGGTATTTATAGTAGGTGAAACTATAACTCCATCTATGAGAAAGGGTGATACATTGATTGCTGTTTCAGGTTCTGGGAAGACAACATGGGTTGTCGAGACTGCTAAGGCTTCAAAATGCCTTGGTGGAAAGGTTGCTGCTATTACATGGGATAAAAATTCCGAGCTTGCTAAGCTTGCAGACATAGTGGTTCAGATACCCTCAGAGGCAGTACCAAGAAAGATAAGTGGTTATACTACACGTGAGCTCATGGGTATTCCTCCTCCACCTCTTGGTTCCCTCTTTGAAATCTCAACACTCATCTTCTTTGAAGCCTGTGTTCTTGAACTCATGAACCGTCTGGGAATTGAAGAAGAGGAGATGAAAAAGATACATGCAAACCTTTAAAATTTTATTTTAAAGTTACTTAAACTTATAATAGCTACTATGTTTAAAGATAGGGCTGCTGCAGGGATTCAGCTTGCTTCAAGGCTGAAAGAATATAAAAGTAAAGAAGGTGTGCTTGTTCTTGCCCTTCCAAGGGGTGGTGTTGTAACAGGATATGAAATAGCTAAAAGTCTCAATGTACCCCTTGATATTATAATCGTAAGGAAAATAGGGTTTCCTGGACAACCTGAATTCGGGATTGGTGCGGTCTCTGAGACAGGGACAGTAGTCCTGAACGATAATATAATTTCTGCTTATGGGATATCAAAAGAATATATAGAAGGAGAGATCTCAAAACAGAAAGAAGAGATTTCAAGAAGAATAAAATTTTATCGTAAGGACAAAAGGCTCTCTGGACTTGAAGGAAAGACAGTTATACTTGTTGATGACGGAGTTGCAACAGGCGTAACAATGAAGGTAGCAATAGTCACTTTAAAAGAAGAAAAACTAAAAAGACTTATTGTCGCACTTCCTGTGGCCCCTCCCAGTACCGCAGAAGAACTTGAAAAAATGGTAGATGAGTTTATTTGTATTGAAACTCCAGATGATTTTATGGCTGTAGGTTCTTATTACTATGATTTTACACAGGTCTCTGATGAAGAAGTAATTGAATTTCTTAAGCTTGCTGCACAAAATATATAATTTGAGGTAAATTTATGAAATTTCTTGAAAGACTCAAAGAAGGTCTCACAAAGACGAGAAAAAGTCTCGTTGAAAAGGTTGAATCAATCTTTACAGGTAGAAAGATTGACGAAAAGAGCCTTGAAGAGCTTGAGGAGATACTTATCACTGCTGATGTAGGTATGAAGGCTGTAGAAGAGATTATGACTTCTTTAAGAGAAAAGACAAAAAGAGGTGAGGTAAGAGATACTGCTTCACTTAAAGAGGCATTGAAAAAAGAGATGGTATCAATCCTCAACCATCCACATCCGCTTGTTCCATCTGAAAGCCGTCCATTTGTTATACTCGCAGTTGGTGTAAATGGAGTTGGTAAGACTACGACGATTGGAAAGATTGCGAGCAGGTTTCACTCACAGGGACTATCTGTGTTGCTTGCAGCAGGAGATACATTCAGGGCAGCAGGGATAGAACAATTAGAGATATGGGCAAAAAGGGCTAATGCCCACTTTGTAAAACACCAGAGTGGTTCAGACCCTGCTGCTGTTGCCTTTGATGCTATTGCAGCTGCTAAGAATAGGGGCATAGATGTTGTCATCATTGATACTGCAGGAAGGCTCCATACTAAGACCCCCCTCATGGAAGAAATCAAAAAGATGAAAAGGGTTATTGAAAAGGCAATGCCTGGTGCTCCACAGGAGATACTTCTTGTTGTAGATGCTACAACTGGACAGAATGCTTTAAGACAGGCAGAGATGTTTAATAATGCAATAGGCATTACGGGTATTGCACTTACTAAACTTGATGGCACTGCAAAAGGCGGTATTATATTTGCAATTAAAAAGGAATTAGGTATCCCTGTAAGGCTTATCGGTATCGGTGAAAGGCTGGAAGACCTTAGGGATTTTGACCCTGAGGAGTTTGTAGAGGCACTCTTTTCATAAATTCTATCCATATTGGAAGAGCAGCCCTTGCACCTGTTTCTTTATGACCAATTGGTGTATGGTCATCCCTTCCAACCCATACCCCAACTGCAAGCTGGTCATCAAAACCTATGAACCATGCATCAGTAAAGTCATTTGTAGTTCCAGTCTTTCCATATACATCTCTACCAATCTCGAGTGCCTTCTTTGCTGTTCCTTCTCTGACAACAGCACCAAGAGATATCTTCATCTCCTCAACAACATTTTGACTGATAACTTCTTCAGTATGTGGAATCATCTCTTCTATAACGATATTATCTCTATTTAGTATCCTTTCATATGCAATAGGTTCTGTCTTTCTCCCTGTTGAAAAGGCAGAATAAGCTGAAACCATCTCAATAAGAGTAACATCAGAAGCACCAAGCGCTGTTGGAAGATAAGGCTGAAGATCAGTCTTTATACCAAGCTTTTTAGCATTTTCTATAATATTTTCTATGCCAATTCTACCAGCAAGTCTAACAGTAGCAGCATTTAATGATTTTGCAAGTGCCTTTTTAAGTGTGACCATCCCATAATATTTTCCATCATAATTATGTGGTGACCATCGAACACCAAGCTGATGACCCTTAAATGAAACAGGAGAATCGGCTATCCTATCTCCTGATAACATACCATTCTCATAAGCTGTTAAATATACAAAAGGCTTAAATGCAGAGCCTGGCTGTCTCTTTGCCTGTGTAGCCCTATTGAACTGATTCTTCCAGAAGTCAATACCTCCAACCATTGCCTTTATATGACCTGTCTGGAGGTCTATAGCAATAAGTGAAGCTTGAATTCCTGGTTTCACCCTTTGTTCAATAGTCTTGATGCCTTTTTCAATCGCATCTTCAGCTATCTTCTGCATCCTGTAGTCAAGAGTCGAATATATCTTGTAACCTGAAGTATATATTTCAGGACCGTATTTCTTTTCGAGTCTCTGCCTTATAAATTCAATAAAATATGGTGCCTCATATTTCCTCATATGTGGTATTTGTGGCAGAGGCTCATTTATAGCCTGATTAAATTCTGTTTCAGTGATAAAATTATGGTTTAGCATCTTCTTAAGAACAAGGTTTCGTCTTTCTCTTGCCTTCTCAGGGTTTTTGAATGGAGAGTAAAGGGAAGGTGCCTTTGGAAGCGAAGCAAGAAGTGCAGCCTCTCCAATAGAGAGTTCCCGGACTGATTTCCCAAAATATGTCTGAGAAGCAGCCTCTATACCATATGCCCTTGTCCCAAAATATGACTGATTCAAATAAAGCCCGAGGATTTCATCTTTTGTGTATCGTTTCTCTATCCTTATAGATAATACAGCCTCTTTTAACTTCCTCTTCAATGACCTTTCGGGTTTTAAAAAAAGCATCCTTGCAAGCTGTTGTGTGATAGTGCTTCCACCTTCTACAATACCTCCAGCCTTGATATCACTCCAGAGAGCTCTCATAATTCCTAATAGATCTACTCCTGGATGGTAGTAAAACCTCACATCCTCAACAGAGATAAAAGCCTTTTTCACATGCTCTGGTATCTGGTAATGTGGCACAAAAGTCCTTCTCTCTACAAAAAGCTCTGCGATCAGCTTTCCATCACTTGAATAAACCCTTGAGGACTCAACAGGTGTATATTCTTCGAGAAGCTTTATATTTGGAAGGTCAGAAGTAACCCAGTATATAATTCCACCAGAAATTCCAACGATCGCTGATAGGACAATTAAGAATATAATTATTTTTTGAGAAGGTGATCTCATATCTTCTTTTTCATCATATTCTAATCTCATCATTTGTTTAATTATAACTCAAAGTCTGGGAGCATGACTGTTGCATCACGAAAATCTACATCAACTGATTCTGCTTTTATTAAGGTCAATATCATCCAAAATAGCAGTTTCAGCTAACAATACGGAAAAATCGGCTCTACCAATCTCCTCACCTAAGAGCATCTTTTCTGCTCTACAGAACAGTTGCCTTTCTTCCTGTAAATCCTCATAATCAGTGAGTTATACAAGCTCATCAAGAATTATACTTCCTGATTCTTAGATGTATGCCTTCTTATACCTCTCAGATACAATCTTTGTCAGTTTCTTCCTTTCCTTTCCGAAGGTTTTCGGGATTAACCTCATTTCTGCTTTCTGTATGTATTTTTATCAGAAGACATTATGATATTTTATATAGATTTTAAATGAGGCAATAGATAGTGATAAATTTTAATGAATAATTTTCTATCAACCTTTATGGTATTTAATTTCTGTTACTCCTGTGAGCCATGAGAGGATTGTGCTTACTATGCTGACAATTAATGCTCCCCAGAATGCAGGCCAGAAACCATGAATTTGAAGACCAAGATTAAAAGACTCTGATAGTTTTTCTGTTAGCAACAACATAAGTGCATTAATTATAAATGTAAAGAGTCCAAGAGTTAAGATAATAAAAGGAAATGTAAAAAACTTCACAATAGGTCTTATGAAGGAATTTACGACTCCAAAGATTGCACCGATTATGACCATCTTCCACCATTTACCTGTGAAGGTTATACCATTAATAAGTTTAACAGCCACTGTAATTGAAATAGCATTTATAATAATCCTTAAAATTAGGTATGACATAAAACTGTCCTTATTACTCAATTTGTCATTGCAACCCCGAACTCGTTTCTGAGGTTGCAATCTCATATTTTGACACTAATGATGTTAGATAATTTGATTATGACATATTACAACTAAAAAAATTCTTCTTGACAATTAATTCGTTTTTTGTTTCAATTTTGTTATTGAGTTTAAATTAATTAAATTGGAGGTGGGGCCGAAGCTTTTAAAGTTTTATACTTTAATAGTTCGGCCCTTATCTATTATAAAAAATCTCTCATTATTCCTGCTTCAGATAATTTAATATAAAGATATATACCCAAAAATTCTGAAATGAAACTTCATTACGTGCGAAGTTAACAATCTCAATAATTTTTAGAGAGATTGCTGCCCAAAATAATCTAATTTCATAAAACAAGCCTAACACAC
>JBNAVX010000137.1:0-5948 GCA_049700155.1 Thermodesulfovibrionales bacterium | reverse complement strand
CATTGTGTTTTCATATTTTATTTCTTTTTTCATGAAACTTTTGACATTACCAAAGGTTTTTGGTGACTTTTAAACACCATCACACTTGTCCGTGGTATATTATAAGAAACACTATGTGGGAATATACAAAAAAGGTCAGAGAATTATTCCTCAACCCTAAAAATGCAGGTGAAATAGAAAATCCTGATGCTGTTGGAGAAGTAGGCAGTATAGTGTGTGGGGATGCACTGCGTCTTACCCTGAAGATAGATAGAGAAACTAATAAAATCATTGATGCAAAGTTTCAGACCTTTGGTTGTGCAAGTGCAATAGCAAGCTCTTCAGCACTTACAGAACTGATAAAAGGTAAGACCCTTGATGAGGCTTTGAAAATAACCAACCAGGACATCGCTGAATATCTCGGCGGTCTCCCAAAAGAGAAGATGCATTGCTCAGTTATGGGAAGGGAGGCACTTGAAGACGCAATCGCAAATTACAGAGGGGAGAAAAGACCCAAGATAGAAGAAAAGATTATATGTGAGTGTTTTGAGGTTTCCGAGGAGAAGATACGTAAAGTAGCTATTGAAAATCATCTAACTACTGTAGAAGAGATAACAAACTATACAAAGGCAGGAGGTGGATGTGGTTCATGCATTCCAAAAATAGAAACCATCTTAAAAGATATATGGTTTGTAAAGCCTGTAACAGAAAGACCGATAAGACCGAAAAAACTTACTAATCTTCAGAAGATCGCTCTTATCCAGGACGTAATAGATAAAGAGATAAGACCAAGACTTCAGGCTGACGGTGGAGACATTGAGCTAATAGATGTAGAAAGTAATAAAGTTATTTTAGGTCTTAGAGGGATGTGTGTAGGTTGCTTGATGGGTAATGTAACAGTAAAGGGTATAGAAGATAAACTAAGGGAACTTGTAAGTGAAGATATCAGTGTGGAGGTTATATGAATACAATTTACCTTGATAATAATGCAACTACAAAAATAGCCCCTGAGGTCTTAGATGAAATGCTTCCCTATCTTACTGAGCTATATGGAAATCCATCAAGCATGCACACCTTTGGAGGAAGTCTTCATAAAAAGCTTGAAGAAGCAAGAGAAAGGGTTGCAGCGCTCATTAATGCTGAGCCTGATGAGATAATCTTCACAAGTTGCGGTACAGAAAGTGACAATACAGCACTTATGAGTGCAGTAGAGTCATACCCCCATAAAAGACACTTGATTACCACTCGGGTAGAACACCCTGCGGTCTTTAACTTTGCAAAGCACCTTGCAAGAAAAGGTTTGAGAGTGACATTTATTCCTGTTGACAACATTGGAAGGTTTGATATGGAAACCTTTTTGAGGACACTTGATGATGATGTAGTTATTGTTTCAGTCATGTACGCAAACAATGAATCAGGGGTGATATTTCCTATAGAGAAAATCGGGGAGATCCTGAGAGAAAGGAAGATAATCTTTCATACAGATGCTGTTCAGGCAGTTGGTAAGATTCCTATTGATATGAAAAGACTTCCTGTTGATATGCTGTCACTCTCAGGACATAAACTTCATGCCCCAAAAGGCGTGGGAGCACTTTATGTAAGGAGAGGCACAAGATTCTATCCATATATAATTGGTGGTCATCAAGAAAATGGTAGAAGGGCAGGGACTGAGAACTTAGCCTCAATAATCGGTCTCGGAAAGGCATGCGAACTCTCAGCTAAAAATTTAGAAAAAGAAGCGACATATCTAAAATTTTTGAGGGATAAACTTGAAAACAAACTACTGGAACTTTGTCCTGACTCAAGGGTTAATGGTGACAGAGAGAATCGTCTTCCAAATACAACTAATATCAGTTTTGAGTATGTAGAAGGAGAGGCAATACTTCTCAGACTGAATGAATACGGTATCTGTGCTTCATCTGGTTCAGCATGCACTTCAGGTTCACTCGAGCCAAGTCGTGTCCTCAGGGCAATGGGTGTACCTTTTACTGCTATACATGGTTCTATAAGGTTTTCATTAAGCAGGTATAATACAGAAAAAGAAATAGACAAGGTAATAGAAATAATGCCAAAGATTATAAAGGAATTGAGAGAACTCTCACCATTCGGGAAGAAGGGTATAAAAAATTAGCATCAGATTGTATTTTCAATTTGAACTTACCTGATTATTGACGATTGGTTTATTGAATATCATGGTGGGCATTTTGCACATATTGATGCGAACAATGAGGTGGAGAGATATCTATCCCCTCTATCAGGAAATATAACTACTATAACACCTTCCCTCAATTCACTTGATTTTCTTATCGCAATATGCATTGCAGCACCACTGGACATCCCAACAAATATACCTTCCTTTACTGCGAGCATCCTTGTTGTATCAAAAGCCTCCTCATCATTAACCATATGGCGCTCATCAAGTATGGATGGATCAAATATCTTCGGGACGATAGACTCAGACATATTCTTAAGTCCCTGTATCCTGTGGCCCAGAACAGGTTCAACTCCTATAATCTTTATATCCTTATTAAATTCTTTTAGTCTTTTCCCGACTCCCATGAGAGTCCCTGTTGTGCCCATTCCTGCAATAAAATGCGTTATTTTACCTCCTGTCTGTTCTATTATTTCTTTACCTGTGGTTTCATAGTGGGCTAAGACATTTGCCTGATTGTCAAACTGGTTTGGCATAAAGTACATCCCTGAATCCTCAGAATATATCCTGTGAGCCAGCCTTATTGCTCCGTCAGTCCCCTCTTCAGAAGGGCTCAATAAAAGTTCTGCTCCAAAAGCCTCTAATATCTTTCTCCTTTCCAGACTTACACAGGCTGGCATGGTGAGTTTCACCCTATATTTTTTTGCCGCTGCTACCATCGCAAGCCCTATCCCTGTATTGCCAGATGTTGCCTCAAGTAAAATCTTATCTCTTGTGAGCTTTCCCTCTTTTTCTGCTGCTTCAATCATATAAAGTGCTATGCGATCTTTTACTGAACCGCCTGGATTATTACCCTCAAGCTTTGCGAAGATCTTTACCTTTGGATTTGGATTTATTCCTTCTATACTGGCAAGCGGCGTATTTCCAATGCATTGAAGTATACCCATTTAATTAATTATATATCTCATCTTGTTTATTGGTCAAGGAAAAGGCTTATTACTCAGCAGATAGGATATTTACCTATACTCAATTCTTTACAAAAGCTGTTGATGTTTGTAAATTCTCTTTTAAATATATCCTGTACTACTTTTGCAATTTCGCCGATTTTTCTTCCTCTCTGGAGCAGAACCTGTGCATTAGCAACCTGCGGTTTATCAACAGGTGTGCCAATCCTACTCAATAAAAGCACATATACCTCTTTGATATCCTCTATTTCTTTGTATATTTTCATAGCAATTTTATGGGCAAGGACATTATATATCTTGCCAACATGACTTATAGGATTCTTCCCTGCAGCAGCTTCAGTGCCCATGGGTCTGTTCACAGAAATAAGTCCATTAACCCTGTTACCACGACCTACCTGTCCTGAATCTGCATCTTCTGCTGAAGTACCAAGAAGACTTAGATAGACTCCACCAAGACCTCTTTCCTTTATATCAAGGGTGTTTAAATATACCTGTATTTTTTTGAAGCCCTCAAACTTCTCAAGAAATCTCACTATTTCATGATAGATTATCTCTTTTCTGTCAAAATATTCTTTCTCAGAGCTAATGAAGCTTGCTAAAAGTGGCATAGCAACAGTTAAATCTAAAATATCTCTCCTTCTAAGCCCCATTACCTTGATATCTTCTCCTGTCTCTGGATACTTATCCTTAAATATCTTTGAATTCAGATATCTTTCAAGTTTCAAAACAACTTCTTCTGTAGGGCTTAAAGGATAATAACCTACAGCAGCAGATGTATCATTTGAACTTCTTACCTTTCCCTTTCTCAGGAATATATCTGTAAGTTCTTCAGAACCAGGGGCAAGAACTACCCTGTATTTCAAGTGTTTTTCAGGATCAACAAATCTTATATTCTCTTTAAACCATTTTTTTGCAGCCTCTATTGATATATCTTTAACAGGTATCTTCTTTCCAGAAGCAATGAATGTTGCCCTATCACCAATTATGAGCTCCATAGGCTTAAGAACTCTTCCCCCACCAAAATTTTTATGGACTTTACCAGCCGCGAGCAGACCTTTATCAATATTGTGATGTAGAATTACTCCGAATTCCTTAAGATATTCTTTTGATAATTCCACAGAAATAGCCTCCATAACAGAATCACATATATAATCTGGATGCCCTGTTCCTTTCCTCTCAACTATTTCTACAGGATGTTCCGTAACAGACCTTCCTTTGTAAGTTTCTACAATTATCATAGCCTACCCCATTCTATTCATTTTACCCTTGAGCCTTCTTTTATATATCTATCTACTGTGAGAATTGATATCTGCCCTTTATCATCAGATGCTGCAAGTAACATCCCCTGTGATTCAACACCCATAAGTTTTACAGGTTGTAGATTTGTGACCAGTACTATTATTTTGCCTATTAAGTCTTCAGGTGAATAATTCTTACCAATCCCTGCCACTATCTGTCTCTCCTCACCGGTATCTACTTTCATTACTATCAATTTATTGGAATTTTCAATCCTTTTTGCCTCAAGAACCTTACCTGTTTTTATCTCTACCTTTGCAAAATCTTCAATAGTAATCATCTCACCTCCTGCAAACGGAAAATAATCATAACTTTTATAATCAAATCTTCACAATTCTCCTAAAGAAACATGTCCTGTTGCCAGTATGGCATGCACCCTTTCCTTTTTGAATTACTCTTATGAGTAGTGTATCCTCATCACAATCATAAAAAATCTCTCTAACCTCCTGGACATTACCTGATGTCTCTCCCTTTTTCCAGTATTCCTTTCTTGAACGGGACCAAAAGTGTGTAAATCCTGTTTCAACTGTTAGCTCCAGTGCTTTCTTATCCATATATGCAAGCATTAATACTTCGTTATTCACGGCATCCTGAATGATTGCTGGTATAAGACCTTTTTCATCATATCTTAATTCAGGTATCATATAGCCTCCTTTAATCACATTTCGTATTGTCAAAAGTTTTTAAGCAAATTCTTTTTCTCAATACCTGCTTACCTTTCCGTCATTCCCCGATTTAATCGGGGAATCCAGTCCCTTTTTCTGGATTGTCCGATCAAGTCGGACAATGACAATAGAAAATGAAATCCTTTTTTTGAAAACATAGATTAGTCTTATCTACTCATTGTGTTTTCATATTTTATTTCTTTTTTCATGAAACTTTTGACATTACCTCACATTTTAACTACAAATTTTAGCACAAATAAATCTCCACATCTTTAGATGATTAGTCTAATAGAATCTGATATAATACGCAAAGTATTTTAATTTAAAGTGAGGTATTATCCTTATGAAATATAAGACAATCCCAATGGGACAGAAAAAAAAGATTGCCCTTGTAGCACATGACAATAAAAAGAATGACCTACTTGATTGGGCAAGATTCAATAAGGACCTCCTTGCACAGCATGAGCTTTATGCTACAGGGACAACAGGTAAACTCCTTGAACAGGAGCTCGGTGTAGAGATCAACAAGCTGCAGAGTGGACCTTTAGGAGGTGATCAGCAGATTGGGTCAAAGATAGCAGAAGGGCATATTGACTTTCTAATATTCTTCTGGGACCCGCTTGAACCTCTTCCCCATGATACTGATGTGAAGGCACTTCTCAGGATTGCCGTTGTATGGAATATCCCTGTTGCCTGCAACCGTTCTTCTGCTGATTTTATGATATCGTCATCATTAATGACTGAGGAATATGAGCGTATCGTCCCTGATTATTCGAATTACAGGGTTTGGATGAAAAGTGCTAAATAGGAAAAATTCCTAATCATTTGCAATAATTTGGAAGTAGCAAATCTTTAGGGGGGTAGAATAGAAAAAGAAATAGGGTCTACCTT
>JBNAVX010000136.1:0-6038 GCA_049700155.1 Thermodesulfovibrionales bacterium | reverse complement strand
ACTCATTGTGTTTTCATATTTTATTTCTTTTTTCATGAAACTTTTGACATTACCCATGTCTAAATTATAACAAAAGTCTCTTATAATAAATAAAACAATCTTCCATGATAAGTATATGAATTGATTATCAGAAATCTATATGAATCTGTAACCTCTCATCATATTTCTTTTTATTGCTACATAGATACAAAGGTAGCATAAAATTGCTGAAAGAAGACCTATGAGAAATGTGCCGAAGAGAAAAGATAATAATAAGTTTTCTGAGCCGAAAAACTCTGAACCAACCCATGTGCTGAAAACATAAATTGGTATAAGGGACCATAGGGGTAATAAATATATGCCGGAAATTGTAGCAAACGTATTCAGACGGAAAAGCCATGATAATATAACGCCTAATAATGTGTGAAAGCCCAAAAATGGTGATATACCAATAAATACACCTGCAGAAAATGAGAATGCTATCCTGTGACAGGAATCCTTTAATCCTGTGATATATCTGATTTTATCTATGAATAACAAAGTGTTGATAACCCTCAGGAGAAAAAGCCCTTTTATTACCTGAAGGATCTATGATAACCCTTTCTGATTCAGTTATATCACCAATATATATTGCCTTGACTCCTTTATCTTTTTGAGTTGTGAATAAAAGCTCATAATCTTCTCCACCTGAGAGTGCCATTTTAATAGGAGATAACCCGAGATAAGATGCTGTCTTTTTGAGCCCTGAAGAAATAGGAATATTATCTAAATAAATTCTTGCACCTACTTTGCTTTCTTCACATATCCTTGTTAAATCAATAAGAAGCCCATCACTGATGTCTATCATTGATGTCACATATCTGATAAATCTTTTTGGATTCCTCGCCTCTGGCATGAGATGTCTTCTGAGCAGTGGCTCAATATCTTCCAAATTCAAACCTTTCAAAAGTTTTTTATCACATATCCTTGTCTTTTTGCTCTTTATCCTTCGTTTCTTGGTAGTTTCAATGGGAACAGGTCTCTTAATCCTCTTAAGTATTTCAAGACCACAGGCTGAATCACCCAAATTACCAGTAACATAAATCCTGTCACCAATCTTTGCACCTGAACGTCTTAGACATTTCTGTGCATATCCAATAAGTGTTGCAGACAAAACCATTCCTCTATTTGTAGAGGATATGTCGCCACCTACAAGTGATACTCTATAGTGTTTAATTCCTTTCTCAACTCCTTCAAAAAAACTATCAAATACTTTTTTTGAAGTATTTTTATTCATAGCTAAACTAAGTAGAATATATCTGGGAATACCACCCATGGCATAGATATCACTCACATTAATAGAGACCAATTTAAAGCCAAGTTGATAAGGAGTTATATAATCCAGATTAAAATGAATTCCTTCTATCATCATATCTGTAGTTACGAGGATGTTTTTCCTGAATGGTTTTAATAATGCAGCATCATCACCTATTCCAATTAGGACACCAGAAGAACCTTTTTTGAATCTTCTCTGTATCTGCTTTAAAAGGTTTAGTTCTCCTATATTTGAAAGCTTTAAGGAAGGCATTAACAAAAATAACCTACTTAATTCATAAATTTATAGGTAATTGGCGGATGCAGTATTCTCGCTCATTCTCGGCTCGATTAAAATCGAGCCTCCGAGGTAAATTTTTTCTTCAAAAAATTTAAATCCGCCCAAATACTGCATCCGCCAAAAACTTTATGAATAATATGGGTTAAGTATTCAATGAATATACAAGCTGAGTATTAATTGCTTAATCTCTTCACAGATGATTTTTTTCTATTAATAGTTTTTTTTGTCCTTTTGCTATTAGACTTTTTTAAAGCCACTTTCAATACGTCTTCCATCGTCTCTGCAAAAATAAACTCTATATCTTTCTTAATATACTTAGGAATATCATCTAAGTCTTTCTTATTTCTTTTAGGTATAACAACTTTCTTTATACCCATCCTCTTAGCTGCAAGGGTTTTTTCTTTCAGACCTCCTACAGGAAGCACCCTTCCTCTGAGTGTGACCTCTCCTGTCATGGCAATATTTTTGCTTACAGGTTTTCCTGTTAATGCAGATGCTATTGCTGTAGCCATTGTAATTCCTGCTGATGGTCCGTCTTTTGGTATTGCTCCAGCAGGGACATGAATATGTAGATCAGTTTTTGCAAAAAGGTCATCCTTGATACCAAGACTTTTTGACTTAGACCGAACATAACTCAAGGCAGCCTGTGCTGATTCCTTCATTACATCCCCGAGCTGCCCTGTTAAAGTAAGCTGACCTTTCCCCTTCATAGGTGTTGCCTCAACATATATAAGATCACCGCCAGTCTCTGTCCACGCAAGACCTGTTGCTACTCCAACTTCATCCTTTTCCATCTCCTCTTCAGGAAGATATTTGGGAACACCAAGGTATTTATGAATATTGTGTGCTGTTATAACGAATGTCTTCTCTTTTCCTTCGGCTATCTTTCTTGCAACTTTTCTACAGACATTTGCTATCTCTCTCTCAAGATTTCTTACCCCTGCTTCACGAGTGTATTGTGAGATAATACTACGCAATCCAGAATCTGTAATCTTCAATATCTTAGAACTGATTCCGTGTTCTTCCAGTTGTTTTGGTATTAAATAATTTTTAGCTATTCCGAGTTTCTCCTCTGTTGTGTACCCAGAAAGATAGATTATCTCCATTCTATCCCTTAAAGGACTTGGTATTGTGTCAACAAGATTTCCAGTAGTTATAAACATAACATTAGAAAGGTCAAAAGGAACAGCGAGATAGTGATCTACAAAGGCAAAATTCTGTTCTGGATCGAGCACTTCAAGAAGGGCAGAAGATGGATCACCTCTGAAGTCCATGCCTATCTTATCAATCTCATCAAGCATAAACACTGGGTTATTAGTGCCCGCTGTTTTTATGCCCTGTATTATTCTCCCGGGAAGGGCACCTACATATGTTCTTCTATGACCCCTAATCTCAGCCTCATCCCGCATCCCTCCAAGAGACATTCTGACAAACTCCCTACCAAGTGCCCTTGCAATTGACCTTCCAAGAGAAGTCTTTCCTACTCCAGGGGGACCAATAAAACAAAGGATAGGACCCTTCATCTTCTCTTTTAACTTTCTAACACTGAGATATTCTAGGATACGCTCTTTTACTTTCTCAAGGTCATAATGATCTTCATTAAGTACTTTTTCAGCAGACATAATATCAAGGTTATCGGTTGTTGACTTAGACCATGGCAGTTCTACTAACCAGTCAAGATATGTTCTTACAGTGGCGGCTTCTGCACTGTCAGGATGCATCTTCTCAAGGCGCTTTAACTGTTTTTCTGCCTCCTTTAATACCTTTTCAGGCATGTTTGCTTCTTCTATCTTCTTTTTAAACTCTTTTATCTCTTCAGCTCTTTCATCTATCTCACCAAGCTCTTTTTGAATAGCCTTTAATTGCTCTCTTAAAAAGTACTCTCGCTGGGTCTTGTCTATCTCTCCACGTGCTTCAGACTGTATCTTCTGTTGAACTGTTAAAAGCTCAATCTCACGTCCTAATATTTCACTAACGCGTTTCAGTCTCTGAACAGGATCCATAATCTCAAGAATCTCCTGTGCAAGCTCTGTTTTGAGTCCTATATTTGAAGCAATAAGATCTGCAAGTCTACCTGGCTCTTCAATACCTTCAATAACTCCCATTACATCTGGCAGGACAGTCTTTCCAAGAGAAATAGTCTTATCCATCTGTTCTTTCACTGTCCTTATCATTGCCTCTTCTTCAATGGTCAAAGTCTCTATCTTTTCCTCAGTTATCTTTTCTATATCAGCTTTAAAAAATGGCTCTGTCTGCGAGTAATTCAATGCCCTCGCCTTACTTAATCCTCTTACTAAAATCTTAACCCTTCCATCAGGGAGTTTGAGCATCCTCATTATTACACCCACAGTCCCAACAGAATAAAGGTCATCAGGAGTAGGATTCTCAACCTCAAGGTCCTTCTGGGTTACCAGAAAGACCATTTTATTTGTATTTAATGAGTATTCTATTGCCTTGATGGACATCTCCCTACCTACAAAAAGAGGCAATATCATATAGGGGAATACCACAATATCCCTTACAGGTAAAACAGGCAAACTTTCTGGGATCTCTATCTCTTTATTGTCTTTTTGCTCTAAATCTATTACCATTTCTCACCTTTGTGATTTAATTTCTTATTATTTTTCCAGTAACCTCAAAGAGGTATTCTTTAAATTCCTCTGCAACCTGTGGATTTTTTAAAGCAAGGTCCACTATTGCCTTCAAATAGCCAACTTTATCACCTGCATCATATCTTTTGCCTTTAAATAGAAATCCATATATAGTCCGTTTTTTTAATAACTTTTGTAAGGAATCAGTCAGTTGAATCTCTCCACCTTTACCGAAAGTAGCGTTCTCAAGTATTTCGAATATGTCAGGTGTTAGTATGTATCTTCCTATTATTGCCAGATCAGATGGAGTATCCTTTGCATCTGGCTTTTCTATAAGATCAACTATCTTAAAAATTTCATCGGTTTCTTTTATGCCTTTAATAATACCGTATTTATGCACTTCTGTTATTGGTACTTGCTGAAGTGCAATAATAGGTGAATCCAACTTCTTATATAACTTTATCATGTCCTGAAGCAAGGTATATTCAGGATCAATAATATCATCACTCAAAAGGACAGCAAAAGGTTCATCTTTTACAAATGGTCTCGCACAATATATTGCATGACCGAGTCCAAGGGCAGCCTTCTGTCTGATATAAGCAAAGTTAAGGTGATTTAGTCTGCTTATCTCTTCAAGAAGTCTTTTTTTTCCTGTTTTTTTTAGTTTCTCTTCAAGTTCAAATGCTGAATCAAAATGGTCTTCTATCGCACGTTTATATTTACCAGTGATTATAATGAATTCCTCTATACCACAAGCACTTGCCTCTTCTATCGCATATTGGATCATTGGCTTATCAACAATAGGCAACATCTCTTTTGGAGAAGCTTTGGTAGCAGGTAAAAACCTTGTTCCAAGACCTGCAGCAGGAAATATAGCTTTTCTTATTTTCTTTTCCATTCTAAATTTGTATTATACCATAATAATCTTTGTGGAGGTATTTGTTATTCTAAAAATAACTCTGATATGAAAAAAGAGAAAAAGAATTTATGTAAAAAGGGATTATGATGAGCCAAAGGATGAAAAATGCAATAACTATGTTCATCATTGCAGGGGTTTTTTTTGTAATTTCACGTTCAATCTTCAGATTTGTCTTTCCGTTCTTTTTTATCTTTTTTCTGCTCAGCCTTATTTTTGTAATATTAGGAATTTCTATACTGAAAGGTAAAAAAGATGATAAAGATAAAAAAGTTAGATAGACTTTTTAAAGTCTTGCTCGAAATCTTCTTTGAGCCTTCTGGCTTCTTCCAGTATAATTTTTAGTCTCTTGTTCAAAGGTATAATGCTTGAATTTTCTTTTATTTTCTCAGAAACTTTATCAATCTGTTGATTATATTTACGCTTCCACATAGCAATCTTTTCGAGTTCTCTAAAATAGATACCGAGTAACTCCCATGCTGCCTGTCTGTCACTTCTGAAGGCTATTTTTAAGGCGATAGCATATATTTTAGTAAAGTCAATAAATCTATTCAGTTCAGATGGGCTTTTGCTGACAGACTCAATAACACTCTTAGCTATTTCTTCTGTGCTTTTCAAATTTCTCCTTTCTGGTGCCGGAGGCCGGATTTGAACCGGCACGGAACAGAGTTCCGAGGGATTTTAAGTCCCTTGCGTCTACCAATTCCGCCACTCCGGCAATTTCGAAAAAGTATAAAAGTTGTAAATTTTAGAGACCAAGTATTTTTCTATTATACAATTATATTATTCCACAGTATATAACAACAAATTTTTATAATTTCAAAACTGTCCAAAATAAGTTTTTTAGAAAACCTGTATATCTTTTTATACACACCCCTGCACCCCTCTTTTTAGAGGGGAAAAGAGAATAAGGTAACTTTTAGCCCATATTATTCATAAAATCTTTGGCAGATGTAGT
>JBNAVX010000135.1:0-6265 GCA_049700155.1 Thermodesulfovibrionales bacterium | reverse complement strand
CCCAGACTTTAGTCGGGGAGCTTCACTCATAAATTTATGAATTAAGTGGGTTAGATGTTCCACATGGAACATATTTTAAGTTAACGAAAAGGGATACCGAAGTCGGGTAAGAATCTCGAGACCTCACGGATTTTATTGCTAAGAAGCATTAACCCGAAGATTATGAGAAGAAGTCCACTCAGTAACATTATTAATCGCATAAATCTATAAAATATCTTAGAATAGCTAATGAATGTATTAAAAGCAAAGGAAGATAGGAGAAAAGGCAAGGCTAAGCCAAGAGAATAAAAGGAAAGCAGTTTTAATCCATATGAGGTTGAACCTTCTGAGGCAGTATAAAGGAGTATAGTACCGAGAATAGGACCAATACAGGGGGTCCATGCTGCAGCAAATGTCATTCCTATAACAAAAGAACCTATATATCCTGCTGGTTTACCGCGTAGGTGAAACCTCCTTTCCCTTAAAAGAAGATCGGATTTTATTATGCCTGAAATAAAAAGACCGAATATTATTACAAGAATACCACCTATTATCCTTATCCAGTCCTGATATTTATAGAGTATTCTGCCAATTAATGAAGAAGAGGCTCCCAGAGAGATAAAGACCAGAGAAAATCCTGAGATAAACAATAAAGAATTCGAAAGGGTAAGAAGCCTTATCCTCTTTGGGTCCTTGGCAGAAGTGAGGTCTTCAAAAGATATGCCTGTTATATATGAGATATATGACGGAACAAGTGGTAAGACACATGGAGAGAAAAAAGAAAGCAAACCAGCAAAAAATGACATCGCGATGCTAATGTCCTTAATATCTCACTCTCCTTTAAAAGTTAACCCATATTATTCATAAATTTATGAATTAAGCAGGCTAAGGGATTGCACATTCTGTGGCATCGCCTTTTATCTTTTCGATAGCATGAGGGATTATATCTAATATGATTTCGAGTCCTTCTTTTACTGCCTTAGGGCTTCCTGGCAGGTTGATGATCAAAGTCTTGCCTTTTATTCCAGCAACAGCCCTTGAGAGTATAGCTCTTTTAGTCTTTTTAAACCCTTCAGATCTCATAATCTCAGCAATTCCAGAGACCTCTCTATCAATAATCTCCAGAGTTGCATCTGGTGTTACATCTCTTGGAGCAAGCCCTGTACCCCCTGTTGTCAGGATTAAATCAACTCTTTTAGAGTATTCCAAGAGTTTTTCCTTTATCAATTCTTTCTCATCAGGTATGATTTCGTAATGATCTACACGGGCTCCTGAAGATTTTAAAAGTTCTGAGATTAAAGGTCCGCTGGTATCGTCTCTTTCACCTTTTGCCCCCCTATCGCTTATTGTCAATATCGCAACAGTAATCATATCTCTTATAAATCATCAGTCAATAGTCATCAGTCATCAGTCAACAGTCATTAGTTATTAATAGAAGGTCTGAATACATATTACGTATTTATTATTATTTGATCTCCTTCCTTAATTTTACCACCTTTAAGAACTTTAACGAAGATACCTTCTTTTGGCATTACACAATCACCTGCAAGATAATATATAGCACATCTTGTATGGCATTCTTTCCCTATCTGGCTTACTTCAGCTTCCACATCTCCAATCTTCATACGAGTACCTACAGGAAGAGACAGAAGATCAATCCCCTCTGTAGTGATGTTTTCAGCAAAATCCCCTGGGTTGACTTTAAGTCCTTTTTCTTGCATCTTCTTTATGCTTTCAATCGCAAGAAGGCTTATCTGTCTATGCCACTTATTCGAGGCATGAGCATCTCCCTTAATACCCATATCTGTTATGATTTCAGCCTCTTGTATAGGCTTCTTACGCATACCCTTTTTATGGCTTATATTTATTGAAACTACTTTACCTTTCATTATTCAAATCTTTGACTATCTACTAATGTCCATCTGAACCTGTTTAGGTCTTTTTAATTAATATAAAACAATTTATGTCCCCATTTCCCAACTATGTAGATAAACTGTCTGTTCTTTGGTCAAATTATCTATTTTTATACCCATAGCCTTGAGTTTTAACCTTGCTATCTCCTTGTCTATCTTTTCTGGAACACTATATACCCTCCTTTCTAACCTTTTATGGTTTTTTATAATATATTCAACAGAGAGTGCCTGATTCGCGAAACTCATATCCATTACCCCTGAAGGATGACCTTCTGCTGCAGATAGATTTATGAGCCTTCCCTCAGCAAGAAGATAGATCTTCTTATTATTCTTGAGAAGATATTCTACAACTGACTCCCTGATTATCCTTTTACCTTTTGACATCTTCTCAAGGTCACCTATCGATATCTCAACATTAAAATGCCCTGCATTGCATAATATGGCTCCATCCTTCATAAGAGAAAAACATTCTCTTGAAATAACGTTTATGTCACCAGTTGCAGTCACAAAGATATCACCAATCCTTGATGCCTCTCTGATAGGTATTACATCAAAGCCATCCATTATAGCTTCAAGCGCCCTTAGGGGGTTTACCTCTGTAACTATGACCCTGGCACCCATTCCTTTTGCCCTCATAGCAATACCCTTGCCGCACCATCCATAACCAGAGACCACAAAATTCGATCCAGCTATCAACCTGTTAGTAGCTCTCAAAATGCCATCTATCGTGGATTGACCTGTTCCATAGCGGTTGTCAAAAAGATATTTTGTATATGCATCATTTACTGCTATTATGGGGTATCTTAATAATCCTTTTTCCGCCATCGCTCTGAGACGTATTACCCCTGTTGTTGTTTCCTCAGTGCCACCTATTACCCCATCCAGGAGTCCTTTTTTGCTCTTATGTAAAGTAGAAACGAGATCAGCTCCGTCATCCATTGTAATCTGAGGGTTTATTGAAAGGGCACTAATTATATGTTTATAGTATGTTTTTCGGTCTTCTCCTTTTATCGCAAAGACAGGTATATTTGAATATCTGACAAGAGAGGAGGCAACATCATCTTGGGTGCTGAGAGGGTTTGATGCACATAGATAAGTTTCAGCACCACCTGATTTTAGGGTTTCCATAAGAACAGCAGTCTCAGTTGTCACGTGAAGGCATGCTGAGATCCTATAACCTTTCAAGGGTTTTTCTCTTCTAAAACGTTCTGCGATACTCTTTAGCACGGGCATCTCCTGGGCTGCCCATTCTATTCTAAGTCTGCCTTTCTTTGCTAAATTGATATCCTTAATGTCATGAGCTATCATCTTACCTCCATAAATAAAATAAAAAGTACCATATCGGGACTCCAACATCTACATTATGTAAATTCATTTTTGTTATCTATTTTTTAAATATATCTATTTTATCAGTCCTTTCCCAGGTAAAATCAGGATCATTTCTGCCGAAATGTCCATAGGCTGCGGTCTTTTTAAATATAGGCCTTCTTAGATTAAGTGTCTCTATCATACCTTTTGGTGTGAGGTCAAAATTCTTTCTTATGATTTTTACTATCTCCTCGGAGGGAATTTTACCAGTTCCGAATGTGTCAACAAGAACCGATACTGGCTCAGGTACACCAATAGCATAAGCCATCTGAACCTGAACACGTTCAGCAGCACCAGATGCAACTATGTTTTTTGCTATATACCTTGCCATATAAGCACCGGACCTGTCTACCTTTGTTGGGTCTTTTCCTGAAAAACATCCTCCTCCATGACTTCCAACCCCTCCGTAACTATCTACAATTACTTTTCTACCTGTGACCCCTGTATCACCCATTGGACCTCCAACAACAAAACGTCCTGTTGGATTTACATAATACTGTATATGTTCTTCATCAAGGATTTCTGCGGGGACAGTTGGTTTTATTACTTTTTCTATGATGTCTTCCCTTATCTCTTTTAGAGTGATCTCAGGGCTATGTTGTGAGGATACAACAATACTATCAATTCTAAAAGGTCTTCCATCTCTGTATTCAACAGTTACCTGAGTTTTTCCATCAGGTCTTAAATAACCCAGGATATCTCTCTTTCTGACTTCTGCCAATTTCATTGCAAGTTTATGAGCAAGCATGATTGGCATTGGCATAAGTTCTTCTGTCTCATTGCATGCATAGCCAAACATAAGACCCTGGTCACCTGCGCCTCCTATATCAACACCCATCGCAATATCAGAGGACTGTCCATGGATAGAGGTAATTACTGCACATGTCTCATAATCAAAACCATATTTTGCCCTTGTATAACCAATCTCCCTTATGGTCTCTCTCACAATATCTGGTATCTCTACATAACAGCTTGTGGTGATTTCACCTGCTACAAATGCCAAGCCAGTTGTTACCAGTGTCTCGCATGCTACCCTTGCGACAGGGTCTTTTTCGAGTATAGCGTCGAGTATTGCATCTGAGATCTGATCAGCTACTTTATCTGGATGACCTTCTGTAACAGACTCAGAAGTAAAGAAATAGTTTTTTCCTGACATCACTCGCCTCCTCTTCATAGTATTTATAGTCAATAAGCAAATCCTAAGCGTCAAACATAGTTCAATAAATAATTAACCAAACAAGTTAATCCTCTTAAGACAGTTTAAAATTTTGTCATTGGGATTTGGTCATTGACTATTTTAGCATAACCTTTCTCTCTTTATTGCATCAGCCACTTTAGCAACCTTAACCATCTCTTTTACATCATGAACACGAATTATATTTGCTCCTTTAATTATTGAAATTGCGATTGCTGCCGCAGTTCCTTCAAGCCGCTCAGAAACTGGAGCATCACCAAGTATCTTACCTATGAAAGCCTTTCTTGAAGGACCTATTAGGATTGGTTTTTTTAATAAAGCAAATTCATGTAAGTTATTGATGATCTCAAGGTTATGTTCAAAGGTCTTTCCAAAACCTATGCCCGGGTCAATTATCATCAAATCTTCTGATATCCCTGCCTGTATTCCCATCCTTATGCTGCTTCTGAAATAATCCATTATCTCGGGGATTAAAGCTTCATAAATAGGATTTTTTTGCATATCTTTTGGAGTTCCCTTTATATGCATAATTACCACTGGCACTTTATATTCAGAAACTACTTCTGACATCTTGGGGTCAAATCTTAATCCACTTATGTCATTAACTATTGATGCACCAGCATCAAGTGCAGCTCTTGCAACCTCTGATTTATATGTATCAATTGATATAGGTATATTTATATTTTTTGAAACAGCTTCGATAACAGGGACTACACGTCTTAATTCCTCTTTTATTGGTATTGGCTCTGATCCAGGCCTCGTTGATTCACCACCAATATCAATGATATCAGCACCTTCCTCAACTATCTGGTATGCCCTTTCTATTGCAGAAGATTTATCAAAATAAAGACATGCGTCTGAGAAGGAATCAGGTGTTATATTTAGGATTCCCATAATGTAGGTCTTCTTAGAGAAGTCTAAGGAAAAATTTCTCCAGATAAGTTTCATATCTTCAAATATATCCCATCGCATTGATTAATATCCGGTAAAATTTCATATATGTCACGCTGAACTTATTTCAGTCCCGAATCAAGTTCGGGAGAACCCTGAAATAAATTCAGAGATGACAAACTTATTACATTTTATCCAGAGGACCCCGCACACCAAGAATATTTTTTGTAACAATATGTGTGTATATCATCGTGGTCTGAAGGAACTTATGACCCAGTAACTCCTGAATCGTCCTGATATCGTATCCATTTTCCAGTAGATGTGTAGCAAAGCTATGACGCAGTGTATGTACTGAAGCTTGTTTTGTAATGTTAGCCTTATTAACTGCATCCTTAAATGCTTTTTGGATTGAAGAAGGATGAACATGGTGCCGTCTCACCTTATTGGCTTTTATACCTGAACATAATGTCTTGAGACCTTTTGAAAGAAAAAAATCATAAAGTCTTAAAGCCGTGTCTGCCTGTTTTACCTGCCAATCCTCGTGAGTTTTTGCCATATGAGAAAGAAATTGCTTTTTCTGATCAATATTAATCCTTGTTGTAGAAGGAATATTTAAAAAAGAATAACAATTAGAAACCCACTTTATATAATGTGGAATATATTTTGGTTTTATATGACCATTTTTTGAAATAAAATCGCTGAATTTATTAAACATAAATAATTAACTTTAAACTCGATAATATTTAAAATTTAATTATTATAAAGAGTTAATTATATTCAAGCTTTTTATGCCCTAAATCCTTGACAAATTATATGTAACCCTATATTATTACTCCAAAACGTATAATAAATATAAAAAGAAATGTTAGGCGTAAAACCGAGGAGGGAACCATGAACCGAACGAGCTGGGAGCGAATTC
>JBNAVX010000134.1:0-6270 GCA_049700155.1 Thermodesulfovibrionales bacterium | reverse complement strand
TTCTTTTAATAAAAGGAATTTACATTATACTTATCCACCTAAGAATTATTTACATATCCCTTTCCCTCTAAAAGTTATCTACATAGCCTATCACAAAACTCGCAAACCCTTGATTATCAAAGGTTTACGGATACCTATGTTTTTTACTTCACCTCCACCTCGCAAACCCGCATCAATACTGCATTTGTAAGGCATCAATCTTAAAAATTTGCCTTTTTGCCCAATTTTTTAACTCCTTTACCTCCTCTCCCCGTCCGCTTCATCCCCCTCACCCTAACCCTCTCCCCAAAAGGGAGAGGGAATTTTTAGTTTTGTGACCTCCTATTATCTACATTATCATTTCCCCTCTAAAAAGAGGGGTGTAGGGGTGTGTAAAGAAAGATATGAGGTCTTTCTAAAAACTTATTTTGGACAAGAAAGAATATTTATTGTAAAAAATTCTTTACCTTTAAAAAATTTTATGTTATTATTAAACCCCTTAATAAATTTGATAGTAATATTCTAATATTTAATTTCAGACAAAAGAAGGTATTTAGGAGAAATGTTGATCATCGGAGAGAAGCTTAGCATAATAGCCAAGAGGGTCCGAGAGGCAATGTTGAAGAAAGACAAAGGACCTATTCAGGAGATTGCGATTTCCCAATGGAAAGCGGGAGCAGGGATGATAGATGCAAACATTGGTCCTGCAGAAGATGAGGGAGAATCATTAATGGAATGGATGGTTACAACTATCCAGGAGGTTGTTCCTCTTCCTGTATGTATGGATACAACAAATTCAAAGGCTATTGAAGCAGGTCTTAAGGTTCACAATAATGAGTGGGGAAGACCTCTTATTAACTCTACATCTAATGACCCTGAGAGATTTCCGATTCTTGAACTTGCTGCTAAATATAAATCTCAGATAATAGGACTTACTGTTGGAAAAGGTGGACTTCCTGCTGACGCAGAAGAGAGGGCTGCGATAGCAGCAGAGATAATGGCTCGTGCAATGGAGTACGGGGTTCCTCTTGAAGACCTTTATCTTGATCCTCTTGTTCTGCAGATAGCAACATCTCAGGACCATGCTTTAAAGGTGATTAAGGCTATAAAGATGTTTCAGGAGTTAAATGATCCACCAATGAAGACCGTGGTTGGACTCAGCAATGTATCTAATGGTTGTCCAAAACATATAAGACCAATATTGAACAGCTATTTTTTGTCACTGTTAATGTATGAAGGGCTTACCGCAGCCATTGCTGATCCCCATGAGATAGCACCAACAGTGAAGACTATAAATGTAATACTTGGGAAGACCCTTTATGCCCATTCATATCTGGAAATGTGAAATTATTATAAATCAATTATCATTACTCACTGGTTTTAGACCATCTAACTATTTACTATTGACTAACAAAAGGAGAAGATATGGCTTTTACACCTCCAACCGAGACCTATAGTGGTAAGGTATGTTCTGTAACTATTGGAACTGGTGATAAGGCAATAACTTTTGGTGGAGAAAATGTCCTACCTTTTCATGCTTTTGAAGGTTCAATACCAAATAGACCAGTTATAGCATATGAAATTCAGGACATCCCACCCGTTGATTGGCCTGATCAGGTTCGTAAACCATACGAAGGTGTATCTAATGACCCAATTTCTTGGGCAAAGTTCTGTCAGGATACGCTTAATGCAAAAGCTTTAGCACTTAGACTCATAGGAACCCACCCTGATGGTGAAAATCGCTCCCCTGAAAATGCTGCAAAGACTGTCAAAGATGTCCTTTCATCTATAGATATTCCACTTATTATTCTCGGCAGTAATCATGCTGAGAAAGATGCCTCAGTTCTTGTGGCTGCAGCTGAGGCTGCAAAAGATAAAAACTGTGTAATAGGAAAAGCACAAGAAGCTAATTATAAGACTATTGTTGCAGCAGCAATGGCACACAACCACAAATTAATCGCAATGTCAGAACTTGATATAAATCTATCAAAACAACTTAATATATTGATTATCCAGATGGGACTTGAAAGAGAAAGGATAATAACAGACCCAATGTGTTCAGCACTTGGATATGGTCTTGAATATACTTATTCTGTTATGGAGAGGATAAGGCTTGCAGCACTTACTCAAAATGATACCACAATGCAACCACCTATGTTAGGAGATATAGGAATGTATGTCTGGAAGGTGAAGGAGACCCAGGCACCTGAGACAGATATCCCCCAATGGGGTTCTGTAGAAGAAAGGGGAATAACATGGGAAGCTGTTACTGCTACCGCGCTTCTTTTAGCAGGTGCTGAACTTTTAATTATGAGGCACCCTAAGGCTGTGGAGGCAGTAGAAAAGTTGATTGAGGAACTTTATTAAAGTTGCACGTTACTTACGCACATTAGGAGTTACGCTTAATACTCTGCGGAGGTTTTAAACGTGGCATTAACAGGTGTTGAGATATTTAAGCTTCTTCCTAAAACAAACTGCAAGAAATGCGGCTTTCCTACATGTCTCGCATTTGCAATGAAACTGGCTCAGAGGCAGGCATCTTTAGATTTATGTCCTGATGTATCTGAAGAGGCAAAACAGAAACTTGGTGAAGCATCCGCACCTCCTGTAAGACCAATAACATTTGGTACAGGTGATAAATCATTAAAGATGGGTGAAGAGACAGTCTTATTCAGACATGATAAGAGATTTGTTAATCCTTGTGCATTTGCACTCGAGATAAAAGATACCCTTTCAGAAGAGAGCATCAAAGAAAGAATTGAACAGGTTTTAAATTCTGAAATAGAGAGAGTAGGTCAAAGACTGAGGGTGGACTCAATCGCTATAATGAATGATTCAAATGATGTAGGCAGATTTGAAACCTTAGCAAAAATTGTCTTACAGCATGCACCTGATATTCCGATTATAATCTGTACCAGAGATCCTTCATCAGCTGAAACTGTTACCAAGATATTTGCAGACAGGAGACCTATCCTATATGGTGCAAATACAGAAAATGTAGAAGCATTCGCAAATATTGCAAAGACATATAAAACGATTCTCGGAGTCAGAGCAGATAACCTTGATGAGCTGTCTGCACTGACTGAAAAGGTTAAGTCTTTTGGTGTTCAGGATATTGTGATAGATTCAGGTGCCAGAAAAGCAAAAGATATACTCAAAGATAATACATTTATTAGACGGGCTGCTATTAAAAAGAATTTTAAGCCACTTGGATATCCCATAATAACATTTGCTCAACGTGATGATAGCTTATTAGAAGCACTCATTGGTACAATAGGGGTTGCTAAGTATTCATCTATTATTGTCTTTAGCAACATTGAAAAATGGAAAAACCTCGCCCTCTTTACATTAAGACAGAACTTGTATACTGACCCTCAGGTTCCTATGCAGGTAGAACAAAAGATTTACAAGATAGGTGAACCTACCCCCTCCTCACCGTTACTCATCACAACGAACTTCTCACTCACATATTTTATCGTCTCAGGAGAAATAGAAAACAGCAAGGTCCCGAGTTATCTTGCTGTTATGGATAGTGAAGGACTCTCAGTTCTCACAGCATGGGCAGCTGGGAAATTCACAGCTGCAAAGATTGCACAGTTTATAAAAGAGAGTGAAGTAGAAAGGATAGTAAATCATCGAGAATTGATCATCCCTGGTTATGTGGCAATACTTAGTGGAGCAATAGAAGATAAGCTTGAGGGCTGGAAGGTGATAGTCGGACCAAGAGAAGCAAATGGGATACCAGCTTTTCTTAGGTCAAAGTCATAAAAAAATATTATTGACTTATTATTTTATATTTTATAAACTATTAACTATAAATATTTATTTTTTTCTTCTAAATTGTTAGGGTAGGAGGGTAGCATGTCTAAGATAATAGCCACAGCAGTCATCCGAGGGGCCCATAATATAATCCAGAGAACAGAAGAAATGTTAGAGAAGACTATTGCTGAAAAAGGAGAGGATTTCCATTTTGAATTTCCTGATACCGCCTTTTACCTCCCTATGATATATGCAATGACAGCATATCCTGTAAAGACTCTAAGAGATATGAGAGTTGCACTTGGAATGGCTAAGGAAATGCTCCATCCTGAGCCTGATGAACATCTCTGGAAACCCTATCTGGGAGAGGCATTAGACTGTGGCATGGCTACACTCTTTGCAGAAGAAATCATGATGGCGCTACGGTATATAAACGGCCTGGAGCCAGTTATTGACCCTGAAACAGGTTATGAATATAACGGTTTTATTACAGATACGATTCAGAGAAATTTGGGTATACAGCTTGTTGATGGTACAATGCCAGGTTTTGCTGCTGTTATAGGTGCAGCTCCTGATGATGATACAGCTGTAAAGATTATAAGAGAGCTCCAAGAAAAAAATATTCTTATCTTTCTTTCAGGCCATGTTAATGGCAATAGCGTTACAAAGCAGCTTTTAAGAAAAGGAGTAGAGCTCGGATGGGAGACAAGAATAGTACCAGTAGGTCCTGATACAGAACACACAATATATCCTCTCAACTGGTCAGTAAGGGCTTCATTTATCTTTGGTGGGAAAAAGGGTGGAGATTTCAAAGGCCATCTAAAATATACCAAGGATAGGGTCTTTGCTTTCGCGCTTGTTCTCGGTAAACTTGATGACATTAAATGGTCAACAGGTGCAGGTGCAATAAATATGGGCTATCCTGCGATATGTGACACAGATGTCCCGGTAATCCATCCTACAGGCGTATGTTTATATGAAGAGGTAGATAAAGAGTTTGATTATAACAAGATTGTCCAGAAGAGTATTGAAGTGAGGGGGCTAAAGATTGTGGTTGAGAAACCCCCGATCCCTGTTGCCTATGGACCAGCCTTTGAGGGTGAAAGAATAAGAAAGGAAGACATGTTTATAGAGTTCGGGGGAACGCGTACACCTGCATTTGAATGGGTGAGGATGAGAGAGATGGATGAGATAGAAGACGGAAAGGTCATAATCGTCGGAAAAAACTGGAAGGAAAGATATGAAAAGGGTGGGCAGATGCCTCTTGGAATAGTTGTAGACGTCGCTGGGAGAAAGATGCAGAAGGATTTTGAATCTGTTATAGAAAGAAAGATACATTCCAACATCAATGAGGCTCAAGGTGTCTGGCATATGGGACAGAGAGATATAAACTGGATGAGAATCAGCCATAATGCAAAAAGAGAAGGATTTACCCTTGAACACCTTGGAATAATTAATGTGACCATGACACATGCAAGATTCAAAGCTATCGTTGATAAAGTTCAGGTAACCATCTATACAGATGAAGAAGATGTACTTAGAGTTCAGGAAGAGGCAAGGGAAGTTTATAGAGAACGTGATAGAAGGCTTTCAGGTCTTACAGATGAGGCTGTAGACACATTCTATTCATGCCTGCTTTGCCAGTCTTTTGCTCCAACACATGTATGTGTTATCACTCCTGAAAGGCCTGGCCTCTGCGGTGCCTTTAACTGGCTTGACTGTAGAGCAGCATTTGAGATAGATCCAACTGGTGGAAACCAGCCCATCCCAAAAGGTGAATTATTAGATGCGAGATATGGGAGATATTCAGGGATTGATGAATATCTGAAAAAGGCATCTGGTGGTGCTGTTGAAACACTAAACCTTTATACAATTATGCAAAACCCGATGACCTCATGCGGATGCTTTGAATGTATCGTAGCAATCATTCCTGAGGCGAATGGAGTAATGGTGGTCCAGAGAGGACATACAGGTATGACTCCAATAGGTATGAAATTTTCTACTTTGGCTGGAAGTGTTGGGGGAGGCACACAGAATCCAGGATTTATGGGTATAGGAAGGAACTTTATTGTAAGCAGAAAATTCCTTTTCGGTGATGGTGGTATAAAGAGGATTGTATGGATGACAAAAAATCTGAAAGAAAGCCTGAAAGATGCTTTTGATAAAAGGGCTGAGGAAGAAGGAGTTCCTGACCTTCTTAATAAGATAGCAGATGAGACAGTATGTGAAGATTCAGAAAAGCTATTAGAGTTCCTCACGAGTGTTGGACATCCAGCATTAGAGATGGAGCCTTTATTATAAAGATGTCAGTGGTCAATGGTTACTGACTGATGACTAATGACTCAGAAATTCGGAGGTAACATGGATAAGGTAATAAAGAGTGCAAATGAGGAATCAGAACAGATAATAGAATGGGGAGAGTCTCAAGGACTTGAAACATGCTTCGAGAGGGCAGAGAGATTAAAACCCTGTCCAATAGGAGCTACAGGTGCATGCTGTAAGACATGTCATGTTGGACCATGCAGGTTAGTA
>JBNAVX010000133.1:0-6289 GCA_049700155.1 Thermodesulfovibrionales bacterium | reverse complement strand
ATGAGAAATGCTCTATCACTTTTTGGCTGGGCGGTGATGGAGGTTGTAGGGTGAACAAAAATCTTGGCAAAGGAGCATGTATATGCCATTAAAGAAATTTAAGACATTTGAAGAGGCGGAAATGGATTTATGGAATTTCTATCCTGACGATGAATGGATAAAAAAGGCATTCAGGATATTTCGTTTGTCTAAATTCAAAAAAAATGTTCCTGTAAAAAGAGGAATAACGAAGTTTAAAACATTTGAAGAGGCTGAAGAGAGTGAGTGTTGAACTGAAATCTGAGGATATTAAACAATATGCTGTCATTCGATATGGAACGCCTGATAATTTTAATATAGATTTGATAGGTAAAATTGGAGAAGAGATGATTTCATTTAAAGATGTTGAGAGAGATGCCGAATTTTTTGAGATAGATAATCTTAAGATTCCTGTGTGCAGTCTTGATATACTTATCAAAATGAAAGAGACAGTAAGAGATAGAGATATGCGTGATTTGAGATTTTTGAAGAAAAAGGCAGAGGAAAAAAGAAGGCAGTAACGGAAGTTGTAAGTTAAATGGAAAATGAATTGAAATCATTGAAAGAAGTTCTCGTAAAATTCAGAGAAGAAGGCAAGATTCTTATAGCGATTCTATATGGTTCTTATGCAAAAGGTCTCCCTCACAAAAGGTCCGATATTGACCTTGCCTTATATATTAATACAAAAGATGAAAAAGAGGAGATGGAAATAATAGATAAAGTCTTACTATCTTCTGATAGAGATATTTCCATATTGAGACTGCATGACGAAGATGAATCACCATTTGTAATACAGGAAGCCCTTAAAGGTATACATCTCGTGGAACCCGACACAGAGACTCTTTACACTGTCAGTCGCAAGATCCTACATGAGTGTGAGGATATCAGATTTAGAAAGGAGATAAAGGTTGGACAGGGTGAGTAAACTTCTTGGCTTTATGGAAGAAACAATTGATTATTTTCTTAATAAATTAGAAGGTATTGATAAAGAGCGCTATTTTGCTGATAGAGATATAAGAAACATTCTCGATAAAACTATAAACGATATTATCCTTTGTGTGGTTGATATCTCAGAAGAAATTCTGAAGAAACAAGGAAGAAATATCCCTGATACTTATAAAGATACCATTCTTGCCTGTCATGAATATATTGGAGATATTGTTTTTAAGGTTGCACCTTTGGTTAAGCACCGAAATGAATCTATACATCAATATCTAAAGATAAACTGGCAGAATATCATTACTGTAAAGGAAAGAATCCCTGATATCAGAGAATTTATCAGTAAGGCAAAGAAGATTCTGGAACAATGATGTTATGCAATATAACCCCTCCTCCCCTTAAGTTAAGAGGAGGGAAAAACTTGAGGAATAGCACATGAAAAATATTCATGTATGTCTTGTATCTGATCAGCCTATACCGAATCTAACTTCTGTATTACAGTTCAAACCCGAGATAGTTATCTTATTAACTACTCCTGAGATGAAACAAAAAGCAAAGAGACTTGAAGACGTCTTAAAAGAAAAAAAATTCTATGTTGAGCAGTGCCAAATTCCTGCATATGAAATCAATGATGTAATTGAAGAATGTGAGAAACTTTTAGATAAGTTCAAGGATTACGAGGTCTTATTAAATATTACAGGCGGAACGAAAATAGGAACATTAGGAACGTTTCAGGTATTTTATACAAGAAATAAATCAATTCTTTATGTGAACACACGTGACAATGAGATATTACGACTTTTCCCTGAAGATAAACAGTTTAAAACCCCTATCACAGTTAAAATTCCAATAAAAGATTATCTTGCTGTATATGGTTTTAGAATTCAAAAATATATAAAAGACTACAGTAATATTTATAAAAGAAAGAAATCAACAGAATATCTTGCATACCTCGCAGTCCATGCTGAACATATTATAGGTAAATTAAATAAGGAGCTACAGGGATATAAAAATTTTGAGTATCCTTTTAAACTGAGCCTCGAACCTAGCAAAGAAATATCTAAATTAATCAAACTTCTTGTTGAAGAAAATCTTGTGCATCTCGTAGACAGAAGAACAATAGAAATTCCAGATTATGAGACCGCAAGGTATCTTTCTGGTATCTGGTTTGAGGAACATGTTTTTATGATTGCGAAAACTCTTGACCTTGATGAAATAAAACTTAATGTTGAAGGAACATGGGATATTTCTGGAAAACATATTCCGAGAAATGAATTTGATATATTATTGTCTAAAGGAAACCGACTTTTCTATGTATCATGCAAAACAGCAAATCCTGAAAGGAAAATAGATTCATCAGAAGAAGGAATAGCAAAAGAATATCTTTATGAACTTGATTCTATTTCAGATGCAGCCCTTGGTCTTTTTGGAAAGAGTATGCTTGCATCCGCAAGAGAGATAAAAAATGATTATGTTCGGAAAAGAGCAGAGTTGTTAAAAATTGATTTAATAGATGGGAAAAGGATTATTAATATGAAAGAGTCATTAAGGCAATGGATAAGCAAGTAATAATAGATATTAATAAACTTTTTTCAAAAACAAAAGATAAAAAATATACAGCAAAGCTTGGAAAGTTGAATTCCTACATCTCAAAAGCCCTTTCTCTCGCAGGGGAAGGGAATGAGATTATTCTCACAGGTCAGGCTCCTGTGTGGCTTTATCTTAAGATTGCACATGCACTACATGGGAAGGCAAGGAAATTGATATACAGAAGTCCTGTTACAGGGGATGTGTTGATCTTCGATCACAGTCCTGATTAATGTGTTATATTATGTGTATATGGAGGTGTATAAATGAGAACGAATATTGTTTTGGATGATGAAATAATTAAAAAGGCATTCAGTCTTTCAAAGGCTAAGACAAAAAAGGAACTTATACATGAAGCCCTCAAGGAGTTTATAGATGCAAGGCAGAGACTGGACCTCAGGGATTTAAAAGGAAAGATACAGTTCAGGAATGACTATGATTATAAAAAATTGAGAAAAGGAGCCTGATGTGATACTTGTTGACACATCAGTAATTATTGGCTACTTAAAGGATGAAGAAAATGATGCAGTTAGAAAATTTGAGTATATTCTTGAAAATAACATCCCTTTCGGGATTAACCCACTTATTTATCAAGAAGTTTTGCAGGGGGTAAAGACTGAAAAGGATTTTCTTCAGACAAAAAGATACCTTGATACACAAAGATTTTATTCACTAAAAGATGAAAAAGAATCCTATGCCTCTGCTGCGAAGATTTATTTTAAGTGTAGAAAAAGAGGCTTAACTATTGGGAGCACTATAGATTGTCTTATTACACAAACTGCGATTGAGCATAATCTATATCTTCTACACAATGATTCAGACTTTGATGCTATTGCGAAAATAACAGACTTAAAGATATTTAATTTATAGTTGCTTTTGCTCTTTGACAACTCAAAGAAAATATTGTCGCAATATTTCTTTTGCTGACAACCATCTCCAATCTCTTTTATCCTAAAACTACAGATTTTGAATCTTGAATATTGAATCTTGAATTTTGAATTAATTAGTGGTTGTTATGGAAAGGACGCTTTATCTTATCGCCTATGACATCTCAAATGATAAAAGGCTTAACCGTGTTCGGCACTTTCTTAAAGGTTACAGCACAGGGGGGCAGAAGTCTGTTTATGAATGTTTCCTGACTGATGGGGAGCTGAGGTATGTGAAAAGAAAACTCGAAAAACTTATAAGAGAAGATGAAGACAGGGTTCATATATTCACGATGGATGGGAGGAGTAGAACACATACACTTGGAATCGCGGTCCAGCCGAATGACCCAGAATATTTTTATGTGGGTTAATTTTGAATTTTGAGTTTCGAATTTTGGATATTGAATTTTATATGTTGATATGGGAACACTATATATAGACAGAAAAGAACTTCATATCAAACTTGATGGAAATGCCCTTGCATTCTATGTAGGTGGAAAAAGGGAAGGTCTTATCCCGATAAATCCTCTGAAAAGGGTAATCATGGTAGGGAATATCTCATTAGAGACTCCTGTCCTCCACAGACTCTCTGATAATGGTATAAGTGTCATCTTTCTTTCCGGGAAAAGATTGAGGTTCAGGGGGATACTGCATGGAAGTCTCCATAACAATGGGATTCTGAGGGTGAAACAATATGAGAAATCTATTTCAGACTTCAGCAAGATCATCTCTGTTGAGATAGTGAAAAGGAAGATTGAGGGTCAGAAAGAATTTCTATTAAATATGAGAGAAAAACGTCCTGATTTAAGATTTCCGATGACAAGGTCCTCAAAAATCCTTATAGATATTCTTGGGAAGATTAATCACCAGATTTTAGATATGGAGACCCTGAGAGGGCTTGAGGGCGGTGCATCAGCAACATATTTCCAGACATATACAAAGCTATTTCCTGAATCTCTTGGTTTCAAAAAAAGGAGCAGAAGACCTCCTGAAGACCCTGTGAACGCTATGCTTTCACTCTGCTATACACTACTTCATTATGAAGCTGTTAGAGAGATAGAGGTTATCGGTCTTGACCCAACCATAGGTTTTTATCACCAGTTTGAATATGGCAGAGAATCTCTTGCATGTGACCTTGTGGAATTATACAGAACAGAGGTTGACAGGCTCGTTTGGAATCTCTTCAGAGAGAGGATCTTTACTGAAAGGGATTTTACATATGAATCTTCCCCTGGCATAGAAAAGTCAGGTTGCTATCTAAAGAAAGAAAGTAGAAAGAGATTCTACCCACTTTATGAAGAATGGGCTAAAGACATCAGGACGAAACTGGTTAATGAGGTAAGAACACTAGTAGAAAAAATCTTGAATCATGAGTTTTGAACTTTGAGTTTTAATCATGGATAGGACACTATATCTAAATGAAAACAAAAAATTGAGGGTTTTCAGGGACGGTCCTTCAATATGGATTAAAGAAGAAGGAAAAGCTGGAAGAAGGATACCTGCAAGGCTTGTTAGTAGGGTTGTTATTATAGGAAATATTAAGCTTGAGTCAGGAGTGATAACGCTATTCACTGATAATGATGTGCCAATTACTTTTTTAAACCACAGAGGGGATGCAGTAGCTGTTGCCATGCCATATAACCACCATCTCCCAAGACATTATGATGAACAGAAAAAATTTCTTGAGAACGAAGAAAACATAGAAAGGTTTAAAAACTGGTTATATTCAAAGAAAAAAGAGGTACAGCTTGGGGTCATAAAGAGAATCTCAAAAAGGACTGCTGAGATATTTTCAGAAAAAGGTTTCAGGGAAAAGGACTATAAGAAGTTTATTGAGGAGTTTAAGCCTCCACATCTATTTGATGAAAAGTTTAAGGTTGTTTATAGAACAGTCAGCAATCTTTTCAGAGAAATGGTGATAGGTTGTATAGTCAGGGCTGACCTTGACCCCCATCTTGGGGTCTATTACAGAAGGCACAATTTTGGTTTTGCTCTTGATATATGTTATGCCCTTGATTCAGAAATTGAGATGCAGACTATTCAGTTTTTAAAGATTGATAAGGACAAAGGGTATATTGTGAAAGAACCTGACGGCTGGATTATTTCAAAGGAAGGCATGAGAGACATTGTTCACAGGTTTGAGAACAGAAGGAAGCAGATTCAGGAAAAGATAGAAAGTTTGTTGGATGATATATTTGAATTAATGAGGGACATCAGAAAATGAAGGCTAATTATCTTGTATGCTATGACATAAGCGACCCAAAGCGTCTATCAAGAGTCTTTAAGCTCATGAAAGGTAAAGGGATTCATCTTCAGTATTCTGTATTTCATTGTTCTCTGACATGGCAAAAACTCATTGAGCTAAAGGATAAACTCAGATGGATTATTGATGAGAATAAAGATGATGTGAGGATATATCCTTTGCCTTCAGAAGAAAAGGTAATTATAATGGGACTTGGAGATAGGGTTCCTGATGGAGTGGAAATCTTCATTGAATAAGCAATCTCAATGCTGGATTTCACTCTTTCTCTAAATAGTATTTACATTATACTTTCCCCTCTAAAAAGAGGGGTGTAGGGGTGTGTGAAAAAGAGTATGAAGTTTTTCTGAAAACTTATTTTGCACAGATACGAAGAAATCTCAAAATATACAAATTAGCAACGGAGGTAAAATTAGGTTGATTAAAAATCAATATAATTTCTGCATAACCTACGCTAAAACATATTACTTTTTCAAGGTATTTTCAGGGGGTGCAGAAGGAACTAAGACCTGATTAAAAAGGGATTGCGACAGCAGCCTTTGGCTGTAGTAGATAGGGA
>JBNAVX010000132.1:0-6350 GCA_049700155.1 Thermodesulfovibrionales bacterium | reverse complement strand
ACCATTGAGAATAGAGCCCTTAAGAGAATTTGCATAAAAGACTTGACAATACCTAGAGAATAATGGCATTATTAATTTATTGTGCAATATTGAGCTCAAATCCTTGGTTCAAATGTCCGGCAGAATGGAAGGAGAATAACAGTAATGCAGATCATTGGTATAATTATTTGGGTGCTAGGTGTTATATGGGCTATTGCTCAAGGCTTTAATATACGTCAAAAAGCTAAAAATGAGCAAGCCTCAGAACACACATTTGAAGTGCATGCGTTACTTGCTGCAGTTGCGGTAATAATCATACCGGTTATGTCTTTATCGCCATTCCATCTGCTTTGGATGTTACCTGCGTCATTCATTCTTGGTTTAGCAAGCATAATTTTTCCACTTAACCTACTTTGGATTCCTGCATCATTGTATGGTTCATTGTGGTATATAGGGGCAAAAAATCCAGGGCGTGCCTTTTATCTTGCTGGCGATTATGCTAAGGCAATAGAATGCTATAAAGACACCGTCCGATTAAAACCGAATTCTGCCGAGGCTCATTTTAACCTCGGGTTAGCTTATGACAAAGCAGGGTACACGAAAGAGGCAATAAAATCATACGAAGAAGCTATTCGACTAGATCCAAAATCCTCAGTAACATATTGCAATCTGGGATTTCTCTATAAAGACTTAGGGGACAGCCAAAAAGCGATAGAGAATTTCAAAGAAGCTATTCGCACTAAGCCTGACTATGATAAAGCACGAGGAAATCTTGGCATGCTTTATGTTGAATTGGGTGACATCGAAAATGCTATGAAGGAATATGAACTCCTAAAAAAGTCTAATAAAACATATGCTGCTGAGTTATACGCTGCAATAAAAGCAAAAAATGCAGAAAAACCAACGAGCTAAAAAGAATATAATAAGCAACTTAAATTGGTAGCAACTAAAGAATAGTTAAAAATAAATTGAAAAACGCATAACAAGTCGCTTCAGGTGATTTTTAACAGCGGCGAAAATCACGCCGCCATTAAAAACCCCTGAGCTTCAGCGTTATGAAAAGAAAAGTTGAGAAAACGAATGGGTCAATAGGATTGGGACACTTCTCATATTTCTTGACATAATATCCTCATCACGTCATCCTGAGAGTAACAATAAAGAGATGGTATTTTTTGATAAGTAAGACAGAGAGCAAGTATTGTAAAGAAGGGGAATGTATATTTTAGGCTTGAGCTTAATTTTTCTATTAATGAATCATTTTCCTTCATTGCTAACCTACTAACCTTAGACGGGTATGCTACTATAAATTTTACCAGGAGACATTGTGATATTTTCATATAGATTTTTGATGAGGCAATTCGGTTATTTGATTGAATATAAATGTATCTGCTATAATTCTTCAATGCTTTTTATATTATGTGTGATTTTATATTTTCTTATTATTCCCTCCTCTGCTTTTGCATGGGGTCCTTTAACACATATTTATCTGGGAAACGAGATTTATTATCTTGGCTCACTTCTTCCTGCATGGGTATTCAATCTCTTAAAACATTATAAAGGGGACTTCCTTTATGGAAATATTATGGCTGATATTATACTTGCAAAGAACCTCCTGCCTATAGAAAAGAATTCCCATACATGGGAGGTGGGATTCAGCCTTTTAGAATCTGCAAAGAAGCCATCTGAAAAGACTTTCTCACTTGGATATATAAGCCACCTTGCAGCTGATACTGTTGCACATGGTATTTATACGAATGGCAAAAATATAGAACATGCCTTTCTCGAACTCAGGGCAGATAGCCTTATTGACAGAAAATATTGGTTTCAGGCAATAGGGATTGATAAGGATATCCAGCTCAGAAATGATAGATTCCTTGAAGATTCTCTTGAGCGAGCCATCTTTTCCTTTAAAACTAATAAGAGGATATTTAGAGGAGTACTCTTTCTCTCGGGGCTGAATAAAGAAAGAGTTGGGGATTTCATAGATAAGAATCTAATTACCTCCATAAGGAAAGAAGATATAAGAAAACTCCATCAAAAATCCCTTGAAAGAATTATTGATGTCCTCTGTAACGGGGACCGCTCTCCTGTCCTTAAAAAAGACCCTGTAGCAAAGAGATAATTTTATCTATAAAGGAATTATTTTTTAACAGGTAATATCTTCTTGATTATCTCAGGAAACTGGTTTTTGAAGCCAGGATATTCCCTTCCAAGAAATAATTTTAATCCCTTGATCTCGAGTTTGATATCATTCATCTCTTTTAAAGTAGATTCCATCTCCTCTATCTTTTCAGTAAGAGTTGCGATCTCCTTTTCAAGAAGATTAATCCTTTCCTTTAATATCTTTTCTTCTTTCAATTACCTCTCCTTTTTTTTAATTCAACCAATATTTTTACTGCTGATGATGTTCCTATTCTTGTAGCTCCAGCCTCGATCATTTCAAAGACGTCTTTTAATGTTCTTATGCCACCTGAAGCTTTTATACCAGCAGAGTCTCTGACAATCTCTTTAATAAGCCTGATATCTTTTGTCATTGCACCTCTGGGACCAAACCCTGTTGAGGTCTTGATAAACTCTGAACCAGCTTCAAGGGCTATTTCTACCGCCTTCTTTTTCTCCTCATCGTCAAGATAGCAGGTCTCTATTATAGTTTTATGGATTTTTTCCCGTGTTGCTGATATGACATCATAAATATCTTTCCTGACAGTTCTCCAATCACCAGACTTAAGTGCTCCTATGTTGATAACGATATCAAGCTCATCAGCCCCATTAAGAGAGGCTTTCATCGCCTCGTATACCTTTACATCTGTATTGTTCATGCCAAGGGGGTATCCTATGACTGTCGTTACCTTCACATCACTCTCCCTGAGTAGATTTTTTGCCATAAGGACAAAATATGGATTAATACATACAGAATGAAAGCCATGTTGCATAGCCTCTTTACAGACTTTTTCAATATCTCCATATGTTGCATCCGGCATAAGTATTGAGTAATCAATGATATCAGCTAAACTTTTTCTACTAAAGATATTTCTCACTTTATTGATAACCCCATATTGATGGACCTTCTTCTTTTATCTTTGCTATATAAGCTTTTACTTCCTCTCTGTATGCCTTGTGAAGTAGTTTGGCTATATTTCCAACAGGATACTCTTTATTATCAATCCTTGAGACAGGCATAATCTCAAGTGTTGTATTTGTTATGAAGACCTCCTCTGCAGAATAAATGTCCTCTTTTGAAAATTCACCTTCATTTACTGTTAAGCCCTCTCTCTTTGCAATCTCAATTACTATACCTCTTGTTATACCCTCAAGTATTCCACAATCAGGAGAAGGTGTACATAAAACTTTTTCTTTATAGAAAAAGATATTACTGATTGTGCTTTCAGTAAGCTTATCATATACATTCAACATGACGGCATCATGAACACCTTTTTTCTTTGCCTCAATCTTTGCAAGGATGTTATTTAGAAAGTTCAATGACTTTATCTGAGGGTTTAGTGCTTCTTTGAGATTCCTCTTTGTATCAGAGATAATGAGACTTATCCCTTTTTCATAAAACGATTTTGGATGTTCTTTCATCTCCTGGGCTATGATAACAATAGTCGGACTATGACAGAGTTCAGGATCAATACCAATAGGACCATATCCCCTTGATACAGTCAATCTCACAAAGGCATCTTTTAGTGAGTTGGCAATAAGGGTATCATAAACCCTATTCTTTAATGAATCTGCCTCAACAGGGATTGTAAGTCCTATCATTGATGCAGAACGATATAGCCTTTTCAGGTGTTCATCAAGCATGAATGTGACTCCATCATAGACTCTCATGGTCTCGTAAATCCCGTCTCCATAAAGAAATCCATGATCAAAGACAGAAATTAATGCCTCTTTAGCAGGTATAAGTTTGCCATTTAAATGGACTAACATGGTAATAATTATAACAGCAAAGTATCATAATCTGGTGAAGAAGATCCTATTTTTCTAAAAAAACTCTCTTTCTGAGACAATTTCCCTTTTTATCTTTGATAATAACTCTTCAAAGGTTGCCAGGACATCGTTTCTAAATCTTCCTGCAATTAACACATACATTATGTCATCACCAATATTAAGGGTTCCTTCATTAATCCATACCTTAATTGCTAATATACCTTTGTTTTTACTGAATTCTGTTATCAGGGAATTTAGTTTTTCTTTATCATAAGAGAGATGGATCCCTCTTACTTTCTTTCCATCTTTTGATGTACCCCTTACGATTCCATTATGAATGAGAATCATACCGAGGTCATCAGGTTTTGCACTTGACCTTACATCATTTATCCATTTTTCAATCACTTGAAACCTCCTTTAAACACTTAACTTATCTATCTCATAAAATTCCAATCAGGAGAAAGATATTTTTTGCTCTCAAGCTCCATAGCGAGTGATGTCTCCTCTTTAGAAAGAGGCAATTTTAAAAGGGCTTTATCAAATACCTCTTCAAAAGAGTCCTTTATAATGTTTTTAAGCACTTCATAATTTAATTGATGAATAATTTCTTTAAGTCCAACTAATCTTCCTTCAATTGGTGACTGTAATCTGAATACCCTTTCCATCTCTTCTCTATCAATACTTATCGGGATTGAACCTTGCTGTAGTAATCCATCATTCCATCGTTTTTGAGCAGAACCAATTATCTTTTTATCTTTTATAGTAATTTCTCCATATGATACAGATTCAAAGCATAAAGGGCTCCTTGAATGACGAGTTTCTCTTAATAATCTTACGTCCGGTGAAAGACCAATTTTTAAAAAGAAAACAACAAAGGCTTTACTTATCTTTCTATAACTATCCCGAAGATTTTTTGAAAACAATACATCATCTGTCTTTACAGAAAAACTGTATGTGATTTCATTGCTGTGTAGAATTGCACGACCTCCAGTGGGCCTTCTGACAATAGGGATGCCTTTCTTTTTACAATAATCAAAATCAATATCACTCACCTTCTGTGAGTATCCGATACTCACAGAGGGGATACTCCATCCATAAAGCCTTAATGTTGGTGGCGAATCTCCTTTTTTAACACTTATAGCAATCGCTTCATCAACTGCCATATTATAAGAAGCACTGCTTAATCCACTATCAATATAACGCCAGTAATCTGACATGTAACCCTATAAAAATATCTGCTTCAACTCAAAGAATGAAGACATTGCTAATATTAAAATTTGTAAAATGTGTCTATTGTCCTTGCCTTTAAAGAATATTATATTGATTTTTTACAGATTATGGAGCTTAGACCACAGATAATATGTTAAAGGTTATTGTTAGGTTCTAATCAGGCTCGCAGCATCTGCTTTAACACATTATTCATATTTATTAAAAGAAGACCAATAATTCTTAAATCTTTGTTATTATTAAATCTATAACAATTATTTTTAAACAAATTTTTCAAGTGAAGAAAAATCTAAGATGTCAGAAAATCGAAGGTCTTCTTTAAGGATAGGCAAGATTACGTTTGCTAATCTCTTCCCCATCTTTTATATGCTCCAGAGGGAATGTGACTGTTCACAATATGATTTTATTGAGGGTGTTCCATCTTTTTTGAACAGGATGCTCAGAAATGGCGAAATAGATTTAAGTCCATCTTCATCAATAGAATTCCTGAGATATCAGGATAGATATGTTTTCATTGACGGTCATTCTCTTAGCTCAAAAGGTCCTATCGAAAGCATATTCCTGCTTAGTAGAATACCCATAGAAAGATTAAAAGGAAGAAGGATTTTAACATCTTCGCAGTCAGATACATCTGTTGTTCTCCTTGATATAATTCTGAGAAAATTTTTGAAGGTTGAATCTATTCTTGAATCAACAGATGAAAAAATCGAATCTTTATTGGATAAAGCAGACTCCTTTCTCTGTATCGGTGACGACGCATTAAAGGCGAAAAAGATAGTTACAGGTGAAAAGAAAAACCCAGAACTCAGAACTCAAAACTCAGGACATATTTATATTTATGACCTCGGAGATTTGTGGTTTAAAAACACTGGTCTTCCTTTTGTCTTCGCCCTCTGGATTGTAAGAAAAGATATGTTAATAGAAAAGACAGAACTCATAAATAGATTTAGTCGAGACCTTGATAGGTCTAAAATACTCGCAAAAAAACATCTTTATGAAATAGCCTCTGAATTAAAGCCATTACTTCTTGAGCGTCATAGGTTGCTTCTGACAGAAGAAGAGATATATTCTTACTGGAAAGGTATATCTTTTGACTTTAACGAGGAACATGTGAAAGGTCTTGAATTGTTCAGAAAGTATTCAGAAGAATTATGTTTACTTTAGCCCACTTAATTCATAAATTTATGAGTGAAGCTCCCCGACTTTAGTCGGGG
>JBNAVX010000131.1:0-6408 GCA_049700155.1 Thermodesulfovibrionales bacterium | reverse complement strand
TAATCTATATCTTTCTTCTGGATTGCCCGATCAAGTCGGACAATGACTGAAAAAACTTTATTATTCATAAAATTCTTGCCAGATGCAGTGTTTGAGCGGATTTATCCCAAAAGCTTTCGGGATACCTCAGAGTCCTGATCTTTTCGAGCCGAGAATGAGCGAGAATACTGCATCTAACAATAACTCATAAATTTATGGATTAAGTGGGCTAATCTTTAATCTCTTTGATAACTAACTCTACTACTTCTCTGATCTTACTCTTTATTTCAGGGGTTGGTTCTGTGCCTGTTGTTTTGATGTCTTTTGGAACTACACCGATTAATATGGTCTCAGGACATATACCCTCAAGAGTAAAGTCCTGGATAGTTTCAAGGAGGTGAAACTTTGCAACATCTGAAGGGTCATCCCATAGGATTGGAATCTCTTCGGGTTTTAGACGAACTATTGTTCCAGGACTGTCTTTTGTGCGGTAGACATCTATAACAATCATCTTGTCTTTACCTTCAATTATGTGAGGTATGAGTGACGCAAACTCTCCTACGTCAATCAATTCAACATTATCTGGGAGTTGCATCTTCTCAAGCTCTTTGAACACATGGTACCCGAATGAGGTATCAGTTGAATAAGGATAATAAGCACATAGAATCAGGATATTTTTCTTAACTTCGTAATTACTTATCATTTCTTCTTTGATTGAAGCTCTACAACCTTTGATTCATCTCTTTGGACAGATGATCTGCCATTGAATATCCAGCCTTCCACTATTGATAACTTATTTGCAAAGATATCTCCATAAACCTGTCCCTTAGATTTTATCTCTACTATCTCTTCAGCTTTCAGATTACCTTCAATTTTTCCACCTAATCCTTACAGGGGTAAAAGCCTTAAGAAATATTATCTTTATCTTATGAATATTTAACACCCTTACCTCCTTTCTCGATCTTGCCAATTATAAATGCCTTATATCCTATATTATTTAATAATGAAATTGCTCTTTCTGATTCTTTTTCAGAGATGACCACGATATACCCGATTCCCATATTAAAAGTTCTTCTCATTTCTTCTTCAGAGACATCACCTGTTTTTTCTATAAGGCTAAAGATTTCCGGTATATCCCATGAACCATTTTTGATATTTGCACAGGTTCCCTCGGGTAATATCCTTGGAAGATTTCCAGGTATCCCACCACCTGTAATATGTGCCATTCCCTTTACTTTAAAACTATCTTTTAAAGCCATGAATGCCTTTACATATATCCTTGTAGGTTTGAGCAGTTCTTCTCCGAGCGTTAAGCCCAGTTCAGGTAAATATGTCTCTAACTTAATCCTTTTAATATCAAAAAACAGTTTTCTGACGAGTGAATATCCATTGCTATGGAGTCCATTTGATGCAATCCCTATAATATCGTCTCCAGCCTTTATCTTGGAGCCATCTATAATCCTTTTTCTTTCAACTATCCCTACACAAAAGCCTGATATATCGTATTCTCCGTCCTGATAAAAACCTGGCATCTCAGCAGTCTCACCACCAATAAGTGAACAGCCTGCCTCTTCACAGCCTTTAACTATTCCCTCAATTACTTTTGAAGCCTTATCAGCATCAAGTTTTGAGGTTGCAAAATAGTCAAGAAAGAACAAAGGCTCTGCACCAACAGTCAGGACATCATTTACGCACATCGCAACGAGGTCAATACCGACAGTATCATGTTTATCCATCATGAAAGCAATCTTCAACTTTGTCCCTACTCCATCTGTCCCGCTTACAAGGATTGGTTCCTTATATCTCTTGAGGTCAAGTTTAAACATGGCACTGAAAAGACCGATATCTGTCATGACCTCTTTTCTGAAGGTCTTTTTGGCCATTGGGGAGATAAGCCTTACAAATCTCTCTCCTTCATCAATATCAACACCAGATCTCTTATAGGTAAGTCCTATTCCCATATGTCTTGCTTGCAAAGGAAGTTTGATCTATATTATTCATATAATCTTTGGCAGATTCATTATTCGAGCGGATTTAAATTCTTTCGAAGAAAGAATTTACCTCGAGAATAATGCATCTGCCAATTATCCATAAATTTAAAGATTAAGTAGGTTAAATGATGTAAATATATTGCATAAATATTAATCAAAAGGCAAGATATTCCTGATTTATCTGGTTACAGGAATTTCTGTTTTTGAAGGTTTTAGCCCTATTCTTAAGGCTTCTATCAACTCATTTGTGGCTGGTTTAACTCTTAATGTAAAGGTTTTATCTCCTTTGATAACTGTTGCATCAACCTCAGAAATATTTTTTGCATCAGAGTATTTTGCACAAAGGGAAGCTGCAACTTTTATGGCTTCATCTGTAATCTCGCCAACTATTAATGCAGTCGGGCTTCCATATCCCTCTATCTTCAAAAGGCAATCTTTATTTGACAAAGACCATATCTTTTCATTTTCGTCCTTATCTCTTCCTATAATAATCTTACATGACGGAGAAAACCTGAAATGTCTGCCTGTTCTTAAAAGTTTCACATCTTCAATATCTGCATTTGGGTTATGGGTAAATAGCTCCTTCAGCCGATAAGCATAATTAGGTTCTGTCAGGAGACATCCTCCTGCTGGTGCTGGATATTCTGTGAGGCCAAATTCCTTAGCAAGAGCCATTTGAGGCTTTCTTGAACGACCTTTGAAGTCAAAAAGTTTCTCTCTGTTGACAGTTCCTCTGGTCTCAGGGATTGTCATTCTCAAAAGTTTTGCACTCAGCGGTCTTAAAACATAATCTTTTAACCCTGCCTCTCTGTCTATACAATAAAGGGTCTCCTTTCTCTGGCTCATCGGTCTCTGTCCAAGCACTTCACCTGAGATAATGAAATCAGCTCCTATTTCATCCATATAAATTTTTGCCTCTTTTAACATCAATATCCTGCAGTCAATACATGGATTCATGTTTTTCCCATATCCAAATTTTGGATTCTTAACTATTTCTAAAAATTTTTTTGAAATGTCTATTACCTTGACCTCAAAACCAAACTTATTTGCATTAGATAAAAGGTCTTCTGAAGAGAAAAAATGGTCAAATGGGGTAAGAAATTTTATTGCTTTAACCTCTATGTTCTGCTTGAGAATCGTAAGGATTGAAAGTGTGCTATCAAGTCCACCTGAAAATAATGCTATAGCCTTTGCCATACTTATGAAACGTTGTGCGTAAAGCGTAATGCGTGATAAGTTAAGAAATACTCATTATGCATAACACATTACAAATTCTTTATCATGAATAACGGATTATAAATTTATCATGGTTAACATTTAATGATTTTATTATGTCATCAGGCGTGGCTACTGCCGTCCCGACCTTTCCCACAACTATACCTGCAGCATGGTTTGCAATAATAGAAGCCTCTACCATATCTGCGCCAGAGGCATATGCAATAGTGAATGCTGCAATAACTGTATCTCCTGCACCAGTAACATCATATACATCCCTTGCGATAGTTGGGATATGGGCTACTCTATTCTTTTCAAAGAGAGTCATGCCCTGTTCTCCTCTTGTAATGAGAACTGCATTAGATAATAGTTTTTTCAAAAGCTTCTTTCCTGCAAGCATGAGTGTCCTTTCGTCCTCAATTATGATGCCTGATGCAATAGATGCTTCATTAAGATTAGGGGTGATTAGTGAAACATTCTTATAAAGGTGAAAATGCCCGACCTTCGGGTCTACAGATACGAAAACACCATGGTTCTTTGAATTCTTAATCACTTCTCTCATCAACTCACGTGATATAACTCCTTTCTTATAATCAGATATAATGACTGCATCATGTTCAGGTAATACACTCCTGATATATCCTAATGTATCTTTAAATACTTTTCCCTCGATCTTGTTTTTGTTCTCTTTGTCAAACCTTACGACCTGTTGATTATGTGCAATCACACGTGTCTTCACAGTAGTGGGTCTTGAACAGCGAAATATACCTTCACATGTCATTCCTTTTTCTGCCAAAAGATTCAGCATGACCTCTCCAGCACTGTCATTGCCTACCACACCTACAATTGTTGGATGACCACCAAGTGCTGAAATATTGTTTGCTACATTTGAAGCACCTCCAAGGAGGAAGTCCTCTTTTGTAACTTCAACAATAGGAACAGGTGCTTCTGGTGATATCCTGTTTACCTTGCCCCAGATATAACGGTCAAGGATCAAATCACCTATAATAAGTATCTTCTTGTCTTTGAATCCTTTAAGGATTTTGCTGTAATTCATATAAGAATTATTTTACTGTATTTTATTCTTATATAAAAATCCTTTTCAAGAAAAGAAATCTTCTTTTCATGATTTAAAAATTTTCTTTTTCTATTATCTATCTCAACATCCACATCGCCACAAATGATATAAAAAGGGCTAAAGAAGGACCTAATATCCAGTTAACCAAGACCTTTTTAATGAGTCTAATACTCACTGTCTCAACTCCTTTCAATATGCCAACTCCACTGATTCCCCCGATGATACAGTATGTTGTTGATACAGGCATCCCCAGAAATGTAAACAACAATACACAACTGCCAGCTCCAAACTGGGCAGCAAAGCCTGAATACGGGTCTAAAGCTGTTATACCTTTCCCAACAGTTTCTATTACACGATGGCTTAAAAGAGATGCTCCAAGAAAAACAAAAATTGCACCTAATAAGAAAGACATTGTTTTGCCTAAAAAACCTGAATGTATGACAGGACCCATAACTGTTGCGAGCTCATTTGCACCTGTGTTGTATGCAATAAGGATTCCTCCTATAAGAAGTAGTATTCTCAGAATCCTTTCGATACTGAAAAAAGGCAACTTTGATAAAGTCTTTTCCATAATTTTATAAATAGTAATAGAAAATAAAGAAGCTATCAAAGGAGATATAATCCAGGAAAAGGCAATTTCAGAAAGGGATAATAAGTTTATTTCTGCACCTGATGCCAGGCCAGAACCTATCAAGCTTCCGATTATTACCTGATGTGTTGAGAGGGGTAGCTTTTTCCAGTTTGATATAATTATCAATAAAGCTGATATAGATAAAGATACACCCAGTATAGAAAGATCTACTTTTAATATGTCTTTCCCAACTGTTTCCATCACCTTTTGACCATGGAAAAAGATTCCGGCAAAGACGAAGACCCCAAATAAAAAGATAGCCTTCTTTAAATTTATTACACCTGCACCTATGCATATACCAAGAGAATTAGAAGTATCATTTGAACCAATTCCAAATGATATAAGGATGCATGCTAAGAAGGGAATGAATTCTATCATGAAATGCGGTAAACATGTAAAGCCATAGTTTATCTCAGACTTACATTCATAATATAGAGATAGTCACTGGCATCTTCAATTACGTCACTTATATTGGTTAAATAAGAGATGAAGTCTGAGAGAATCTTCCCTTGCCAGAAGTCTTTTACTTCTCGTTTTCTCAGCTTTTTAATAAGGTCCAATTTTATTTCATCAACCTTCTTTTCATAGATTCTGATAGCAAGGTTTTTCTCCCTCAAATCTTCTTTTCTGAATAATGATTCAAAAGCTATCAAGAGCATCTCACACATCTTAAGGTTTATGTCAGCAATCTTGATGCAGTCATCATTTATATCTTCATCTAATTCTGGGTCTAAATAATCAAACTCAAGAGCAGCATCCTCAAGAACATCAAAAGCCTCATCCACAATTTCAACGAACCTGCAGATATTAGGACGAAGGAATGGTAAAAAGGCACCCTCATAAATGTTTGAGATAATATCTCTCCTTATAGTATCTCCTTCTCTTTCTAAATCAGGGATACAGAGCATCTTATCCTTATCTTTCTCTTTAAGAGCCTTTTTAAAGCATTCTGAGGCTGAGCAAAGAGTTTTTATGTGTTTCTTTATATTCTCTATGACTTTCTGTTCTATCTTACCTCCTGAAAATACCTTTTCAAGCAACACGACCTCCTTTTGCCCTCTCTATTAAGGCAGCAGCCATGATATCCAGTAAGGAGACAACACCGATGATTTCCTTGCCTTCATGTATGAATACCCTCGCAATGTTGAATTTGTTCATTAAACTTATAACATACTCAATTTCCATATCACGATTGACGCATATAACTGGTTTTGAGGCAATTTCTTCTACCTTTATCTTGCTTGGATCGAGATTTTTCCCGAGTACCTTAAAGACGATATCCCTTACAGTAACAACTCCATAAACGTCTTTTTCATCTCTGGGCTTTACTAACAAAGACCTCAGTCTTTTATCCACCATTTTTTCTATAGCATCATATACAGGTGCATCAGCATCTACTGATTCTATCTTCTTTATCATTATCTCTTCTATCTTCATGTTCTCCTCCTAAGTTTATAGTACGTATTGTCAAAAGTTTTTAAGTAAATTCTTTAAATATCCTTTATCTTCAAGGG
>JBNAVX010000130.1:0-6449 GCA_049700155.1 Thermodesulfovibrionales bacterium | reverse complement strand
AGTGGAGCTGAGGGGGATCGAACCCCCGACCTTCTGAATGCCATTCAGACGCTCTCCCAACTGAGCTACAGCCCCTTTGTGTTTTTAAGATAACACAATTCATATTCTCGCTGTCAAATTCAGTAATAATATATAGTAAAATATTTTATTATGAAAGAATTCCTTGATACAGCTATTAAAGCTGCAAGGATTGCAGGAAAAGTTATCGTTGATAATCTTGGCAAGATTTCAAGAAAAGACATCGGTACTAAAAGACCTTCTGACTTTGTCACATCTATAGATAAAGAATCAGAAAGACTTATTATAGAAACGATAAAGAAAGATTTCCCAGATCACCTCTTTTTAACAGAAGAATCCCTGAAGGAATACGGCAAAGGGTCATACCGCTGGATAATAGACCCACTTGATGGAACTACAAATTATATTCATGGATACCCTGTCTTCTCAGTATCAATAGCACTTGAATATAAAGAAGATATAGTTATAGGTGTTACCTTTGACCCATTAAGAGATGAACTATTCTATGCAGAAAAAGGCACTGGCTCTTTTTTAAATGATAAACCGATTAAGGTATCAGAAGTGGATTTGAAAGAGGGTCTTATTACAACAGGGTTTCCTTTCAGAAAAAAGGAGATGATAGATTCTTATCTTGAGGTCTTTAAGAATATATTCTTTAAGGTGAGTGACCTCCGGAGGGCTGGTTCTGCTGCCCTTGACTTAGCCTATCTTGCCTGCGGAAGATGTGATGGTTTTTTTGAGATGGGTCTCAGTCCATGGGATATTGCAGCAGGAAGTCTATTAATAAAAGAAGCAGGTGGTATTATTTCAGATTTTGAAGGTGGTAATGAGTATTTAAAGACAGGAAATATTGTTGCAGGAAATCATATAGTCCACGAAGAGATCCTCAAAGAGATAAAAAGGGTATTCAAATCAAATCTATGAATCTTTATAGACCACTATATCTCCATCCTTTATAAATCTTTCGTATCGTCTCTATCAACTCCTCAGGTGCACTCTCTTTGGATAAATACCCTGAAGCTCCTGCCTTTAGAACACGCTCTGCATACTGGTCTGCAGGATACATGCTGAGTATAAGGACAGGCAGTTCTGGTCTCTGCCTCTTGATGTCTTTTAACACATCTAATCCGCTCTTTCCAGGCATGCTGATATCAAGTATGATAATGTCAAAACTATCTTTATCCAATTTTTCAACTACTTCATAGCCATCTCTTGCCTCTGCGACTACCACCATGTCTGAAGTCCCAGAAAGTATCTGTTTTATCCCTTCACGCACAACAGCATGGTCATCAGCTATGAGTATCCTTATTACTGAAGAGCTCTCGTCAAGGAGTGTTAACATCTATAAATTTTCCTTTCTTTTTGTAGATTTATGCATTTACCTTCAAAACAAATTTTATATATATTCAAATCTACCACAAAAATATTGAGAAATTATATCAGTGAATTTCCCTTTTTTCTGTAGGAATTATTCCTACAAAGGACGATTAATATCCTCCCTTTCTTAAAAATCTTCTGGGAAATATTGAATTCTCTAAGGTAAATCTGTTATTTTTAAACAACAATACTTACTGAAACCACTCAATTCTTTTGAAGTCATCATAATCAGTGGTAGAGGAGGTATATGAAAAATAAGGTTTACTTGATTGATGTAACAAACAGAGACGGTGTCCAGACGTCACGGATACTCCTTCCAAAACTCTCTAAGACAATGCTGAATCTCTATCTTGATGAGATGGGTGTCTTCCAGAGCGAGATAGGCTTCCCGACTCTCAGACATGAGGTCAACTATATAAATGCAAACCTTGAGCTGGTAAAAATGGGGGTTATTAAACGGCTACGACTCGAGGGTTGGTGCAGGGCAATCCCTGAAGATGTAAAACTTACTTTTAAAAATTGTCCTGAGATCAAACATATAAATATATCTATATCTACTTCTGAGATAATGATAAGAGGTAAATTTCAAGGTAAAAGGACATTCAAGGATATAATTAAATCACTTTCAGAGGCTGTGAAGACCGCAAAAGAACTCGGTGCAGAAACAGTCGGAGTAAATGCAGAAGATGCATCTCGAACTGAACTTGAGAGATTAATAGAATTCATCATCGCAGGAAAAGAAGCAGGGGCAGACCGTTTCAGGTATTGTGACACACTCGGCACAGATGACCCAATAACAATATATGAAAGAATAAAGACACTTGCACTTTCAACAAAGTTTCCTATAGAAATGCACTGCCATAATGACCTTGGAATGGCAGAGGCTGTTTCTGTAGCTGGTGCACAGGGTGCGATAGAAGGTGGTGTTGATTCCTATATAAATACTACTGTCAATGGATATGGAGAAAGGTGTGGGAATTGCGACCTTGTATCCACAATTCTGGCTCTTAGGTTTTCTCATGCCTTAAAAGATAAAGTGCCACTTGACGAAAATGTGGATCTAAAGAAAGCTTGGAAGATAGGGAGGTATGCATCTTATGCCTTCAATATCCCCATACCTATAAACCAGCCAGGAGTGGGTGCTAATGCATTTGCACATGAGTCAGGTATTCACGCGGACGGCGCATTAAAAGACAGGCGTAATTATGAACTTTATGACCCGGAAGACGTGGGAAGAGGTGAACCTGAACTGCTTGAGACAGGCAGGATTATAACAACAGGTGAATATGGTGGCATAAAAGGATTCAGGCACGTATATGACAAACTCGGAATACACTTTCATGATGACAACGAAGCAAGAAAGGTGCTTGAACTCGTCCAGTATGCAAATCTCCATACACAAAAGCCCCTTACAGATGATGAATTAAGATTTATAGCCACTTATCCTGAGATCACAAGAAAGATACTCACAGCCAACCCATAATGCATACTGTTACCCTCATACCAGGTGATGGCATAGGACCAGAAATCTCTGAAGCAACTAAAAGGGTTATAGAAGCAACAGGTGTTGATATCAGATGGGATATACATGAAGCAGGTGAAGAAGTCTTTGAAAAACTGGGGACTCCTTTACCACAGATTGTTCTTGAATCTATAAAGAGGAATAAAGTAGCTCTGAAAGGACCTATTACAACACCTGTTGGTAAAGGTTTCAGAAGCGTCAATGTAACACTCAGACAGACCCTTGACCTTTACTGTTGCCTTAGACCTTGCAAAACATATAAAGGGGCAAGGACAAGATTTGAAAATATAGACCTGGTTATTATTAGGGAAAATACAGAGGACCTGTATGCTGGAATTGAGTTTGAGAAAGATTCAGAAGATACGAGAAAACTCATTGATTTTATACATGACTCTACAGGGAAAAAAATCAGACCTGATTCAGGGATCAGTATTAAGCCTATCTCAGTTTATGCTACAGAGAGAATCGTAAGTTTTGCATTTGATTATGCAAGAAAAAATAACAGGAAAAAGGTAACAGCAGTGCATAAGGCAAATATCATGAAATACTCTGACGGGCTTTTTCTCGAAACAGCAAAAACTGTTTCAAAAAGATATCCTGACATCGAGTTTGAAGACAGGATAGTCGACAACATGTGTATGCAGCTCGTTCAGAAACCAGAGATTTATGACGTGATAGTCCTTCCTAATCTTTATGGTGATATCATATCTGACCTCGCAGCAGGTCTTATAGGTGGGCTGGGGCTTGCTCCTGGAGCAAATCTCGGTGATGAGATTGCGGTGTTTGAGCCTGTCCATGGAAGCGCCCCAAAGTATAAAGGATTGAATAAAGTTAATCCTCTTGCTATGATACTTTCTGGCATAATGATGTTAAAGCACATAGGAGAAGGAGATGCGGCAAGGAGACTCGAAACAGCAGTAGCAAAAGTAATAGAGGAAGGAAAATATCTGACTTATGATATGAAGCCTAAACCAGATGACCCTACTGCTGCATCAACATCTATGGTTGCAAATGCAATAATCGCAAAACTGATGTAGTCTTCTTTTTTAACCTCTATGTTGCCTGAAACTATTCTAATCATAATATTTATATTCTTAAATGCTATATTTGCTGCAGCAGAGATCGCAGTAGTAACACTCAGAAGGACGCGTATCAAGCAACTGATTGAATCTGGAAACAAGAGGGCAGTTGTTCTTAACAAACTGAGAGATGAACCGAGCAGATTTCTTGCCACTATTCAGATTGGTATTACCCTGGTAGCTGTCCTCGCATCTGCTATAGGTGGCGCTACCCTTGTAGAAGCAATAAAACCCCTTTTCATGAATATACCAATACCTTTTATATATAGCTCAAGCGAGGCATTATCTATAATAATTGTAGCATCACTCATCACTTATCTTTTTATCGTATTTGGAGAACTCATACCAAAATCAATAGCCCTTTCCAACCCTGAATATGTTGGACTCATGGTAGCTCCCCTGATAGAAAAGTTCTCAAAGGTTGCTACACCTTTTGTTCAGATTCTCAGAGTAAGTACAAATATCCTGTTGAGACCTTTTGGTAAGAGGGCTTTCAGTGAAAGGGGATATATTTCTGAAGAAGAGATTAAACTTCTCTTAGAAGAAGGGAAAGAAAGGGGTATCTTCAAAGCTGAGGAAAAAGAACTTATACATAGTGTTTTTGAGTTCACAGATATGTCAGTAAAAGAGGTGATGGTCCCATCAACACAGATGATAACAATAAGTCTTGGCATGTCTGTTGAAGAGATTAAGAATATAATTGCAGAAGAACAATTTTCCCGTTATCCGGTCATAGGAAAGGATATAAATGACATTCGTGGTATTCTCTATGCAAAAGATTTCCTTACTGTTCTCTCAAAAGGTGGTGCAGATGTCAGGAAACTTATAAAACCTCCTTTTTTTATACCTGAAACGATGAAGATAAGCAATCTCCTGAAAGAGATGCAGAAAAAGAGGATACATATGGCTTTAGTTATCGATGAATATGGAGGGGTCTCTGGTCTCGTGACTATGGAAGACCTCCTTGAAGAGATTGTAGGTGAAATAAGAGATGAATATGATATAGAAAGCCCTGTTATACAGATCAGTGATGGAACATTCCGTATAGATGCTTCTATCAGTATAAGAGACCTGAAAGAAGACTATGAAATAGAACTCCCAGAATCTACTGAATATGAGACCCTGAGTGGGTTTCTATTGACAACTCTCCAGAAAATTCCCAAAATTGGAGATGTTGTTGAGATAGAAGGGAAAAGGATTACCGTACTTGAGATGGTCGGTCAGAGGATAGCAAAAGTAAAACTGGAGATACTTTATTAATGAGGAAAAGGGTCTCAATTATAGGTGCAGGAAATGTAGGAGCTACTACTGCACTCTTTATTGCTCAGTCCGGGATTGCAGATGTAGTCTTATTTGACATCGTAGAAGGCATACCACAGGGAAAGGCACTTGACCTTGCAGAGGCATGCCCGCTCTGGAACTCGCCATCAAAGATAAAGGGAACAAATACATTTTCAGATACATCAAACTCTGACATAGTGGTAATCACTGCTGGACTTGCGAGAAAACCCGGGATGTCGAGGAATGACCTCCTGCATGCAAATGCAAAGATAATTAAAGATATCTGCCTGGAGATTGCAAAGACTTCACCAAATTCCATCCTTATCGTTGTGACTAACCCGATGGATGTAATGGCGCAACTTGCATGGAAGACCACAGAGTTTTCCTGTAAGCGTGTGATAGGGATGGGAGGCATATTAGATTCCTCAAGGCTTACTGCATTCCTTTCATGGGAATCAGGGATTTCACCTGAAGATATTGAAAGCATAGTTCTCGGTGGACATGGAGATGAGATGGTTCCGCTTTCAAGATTCACAACTATAAAGGGAATTCCTATAAGTGAGCTGTTTCCGAAGAAAAAGATCGATGCACTGATAGAAAGGACAAGGAATGGTGGTGCAGAAATAGTATCCCTCCTGAAATCTGGAAGTGCCTATTATGCACCAGCAGCATCCACATTTCACATGATTAAATCTATCTTACTTGATGAGAAGAGGTTACTCCCATGTGCAGCATACCTGAATGGAGAATATGGTATAAAAGATATTTACATGGGTGTGCCTGTTATACTTGGAAAAGAAGGTGTGGAAAAGGTGGTAGAAATAAAACTCACAAAAGAAGAAAGGGCACAATTCAGAAAATCCTGTGCGTCAGTAAAAAAATTAATCAAAAAATTATCAATTTAGAATATCAGTTCAAAATAAACTTGCTACCCGTATTATTCATAAAATTTTTGGCAGATGCAGTGTTTGAGCGGATTTAAATTCTTTCGAAGAAAGAAGTAAGCATCATTTTTTCCGTGATAAGGTTAAAGATGAATCTATTAACGGCAATAAATGGCAGGATATAGTATTTGAGCGGTTTCTTTTGCCGATAGTCCGATAAAGATATTTATAAAATAAAGAGGCAAAAGCCTCGGAGTCCCGCACCATATCATGGTGCGGGACGAGAAT
>JBNAVX010000129.1:0-6465 GCA_049700155.1 Thermodesulfovibrionales bacterium | reverse complement strand
TCGTAAATGTCAGATGCAGTATTCTCGCTCATTCTCGGCTCGATTAAGATCGAGCATACGAGGTAAATTCTTTCTTCGAAAGAATTTAAATCCGCTCAAACACTGCATCCGCCAAGAATTTTATGAATAATATGGGCTAAAGAAAAAAGTTTTTAAAAGTTTTGGGGGAAAGTGAATACATCATTAATTCCAAATTATCATTAAAAATTAAAAACCCAGAAAATTTTTTAAAATAAAAAAGATTATTCATAAAAATTATAGAATTTTAAAAAGAATCCTGCTAAACTTTACAGAAGAAAATATTTTAGGAGGTATAAGAGATGAAGAAAAAGTTCATCGGATTTATTCTCGTTTTGCTTTTAGTTATCCCTTTCTCTGCATATGCTGGAGAACCTCTTGAGACTGTCAAGGGAAATATCAATAAGGTGCTTGATGTTTTAAAGGATCCATCCCTGAAAGGAGAAGAGGGAAAGAATGCAAAGAAGGCTAAGATTCGCTCTATCTCAGAAAAGATGTTTGACTATACAGAACTTTCAAGAAGGACGCTTGGCCCTAACTGGAATAAATTCAACAACAAACAGCAGAAGGAATTTATAGAATTATATAAGAGAATTCTTGAAGATGCGTATGCAGATAAGATTATAACCTATACAGATGAAAAAGTCCTTTTCAGTAAGGAAAATATACTTTCTGAAAAGACATGCGAAGTACAGACAACAGTCGTTACCAAAAAGGCTGATATCCCTATCTTTTACAGGGTTATTAAGAAAGAAGATGGATGGAAGGTATACGATGTTGTCATTGAAGGTGTGAGTCTGGTAAATAATTATCGCACACAGTTCAGAGAGATACTATCTAATAAAACACCTGATGAACTGCTCGATGTGCTCAGGAAAAAAGTCGGAAAGGCATGACTGACATATATCAATTTAACCAGAAAAAGGAGAAGGCTTATATGAATTTTAAGATAATTTTTATCGGAATTATTATTTCTGCCCTTTTTTTATTCGGTTGTGCCCATAATTCTATACGTCAGGACCCTCAAGAACCTTTAGCATCAATAGATAGCCAACATGATGATAATGATCAAAATATAGAGACTGCGAAGGTCTCTCAAATAGAAACAGAGACAGTTGGTGATGAAGATGAAGTTATGGAAGAAGGTGAAGAAGAGGCTCCTCATATAGCCGACCCTTTTTATATATGGAATAAAGGGTGGTATTACTTTAATGATAAATTCTACTTCTGGCTATTGAAGCCTGTTTCTCAGATTTATTCTGCTATCTTCCCTGAGATTGTAAGGATAGGTGTAAGCAATTTCTTTTACAATATTACTACACCAATCCGCTTTGTTAACAGTGTCCTTCAATTCAAGATGAAAGATGCAGGCAATGAACTGGTGCGTCTGGTAGTTAATTCAACTCTTGGTGTCGCCGGTTTTGGTGATTTTGCAAAAGGACAGTTAGATATAAAAAGGAAGAGTGAGGACCTTGGTCAGACCTTTGGGACCTATGGGATAGGACATGGTTTTTACCTTGTTTGGCCAATCTTGGGACCATCCAGCCTTCGTGATACCATTGGTCTGGTAGGAGATGGCTTCCTGAATCCTATTAATTATATAAGACCTGTTGAGACTGCTGTAGCAATTACCGCATATGATACAGTAAACCATACCTCTCTACATATAGGAGATTATGAGGATATAATTGAGGCTGCAGTTGACCCTTATGTTTCTATTCGTGATGCATATGTCCAGAACAGAAAAAAGAAAGTAGAAGAATAAAGATTACTAAAAAATATGTGTCAGCCTTTCTGTTGCCTTTCTGAGGCGAAGTGAGAGGATCTTCAGTAACCCTTTTAATATCTTTATACCTGTGCAGGGATGTTCTTTCATCAGAGCTTCTAACTTATCGTTCGTCAGGATGAGCATGGTTGTTTCTTCTACAGCCTCAACAGTAGCAGAACGTTTATGCCTGTCAAAGATTGAAAGTTCACCAACGAGCGCTCCTTTTGATAGTAGAGCTATGATTACCTGCTTACCTTCAAATTCAGTCTGTTTTTTGACCTCCAGTTTTCCTGAAACAACGAGACCTACAAAATCCCCGGGGTCACCCTCTTTAAAGACGATATCCCCTGTTGAATATTTTTTCAATTCAAAGAATGGGGCGATCTTATCTATGTCTTCATCGTCAAGATGAGAGAATATAATCTCTTCTCTCAAATCCCTTAGAATTTCTTTTACATATTCATTATCCATATAGGAATCACTCTTTCTTTTCAAATATATACTTACTGATTAATTCCTCAATATCAACAGTTGATTCTGTCTCAGAAAGAAAGCCGTTCGGCTTAATGTATTCTTCTGAACCACCTGGCGATATCTTTATATATTTATCCCCAATAATTCCCTGTGTCCTTATACTTGCGATAGAATCTTCCTGAATCTTTACACCGGGGTTTATTAATAGTTCAACAACAGCCTGATCATTATCCAGTATTATTTTTGATACCTTTCCAACAGACACGCCTGCTATCTCAACTTCTGAGCCTTCTTTTAGCCCTGAGATATTGTTAAAACGTGCCTTTACCACATAATGGTTTGATGCAAAAAGCTGGACATCACCAAGCTTGATCGATATATAGGCAAGACATAAAAACCCGATGATAATAAATATTCCAACAGCTGTCTCAATACTTATCTTGTTCATTTCTATCCCTCCACCTGTTCACTTTCATATATATAACCCATTGTCTTCTGCACAAACTCTCTGATTACTAGATTATCAGAGGTCTGGAAGTCCTCAGGAGGAAGACAATCCTGGATAACTCCATTGTGCATAAGCGCAACATAGTCAGCAAGTTTTAAGATCTTTGGAACATCATGGCTCACGATAACAGCAGTATAACCTAATTTTGTCTGAGTCCTGTAGAAGACACGGTACATCTCATTGCTCAATGCAACATCAAGTCCTGTTGTTGGTTCATCAAAAAATACAATCTTTGGATTCAGGACAAGCGCCCTCGCAAGCCCTACCCTCTTTCTCATACCTCCACTTAATTGAGCCGGGTATTTATCATCACTGCCTTCAAGTTCCATCAGGTCCAATTTTTCAGCCACAATTCTTTTTATCTCTTCTTCAGTCGCCTTTGTCCTTTCCCTTAAAGGTAAAGCCACATTTTCAAATACAGTCATTGAATCAAAAAGTGCAGAATTCTGGAATAAGACACCAAAATTAGACCTTATTTCCCTGAGCTCTTTCTTGCGAATTTTATTTATGTCCTTTCCATAAACAATAACCTTTCCACTATCAGGTTTTACAAGTCCAAGAATATGTTTAATAATGAGGCTCTTTCCCTGTCCACTTGCCCCCACTACAACAGTTGTCTTGCCCTCATATATTGAGAGATTAACACCCTTCAGAACTTGCTGTTGACCGAACCTCTTTTTTACATCAATTAACTGTATAATGGGTTCTAAATTCATATGAGTATTGATGTTACGAAATAATCAAATACAAGAATCAGCACAGAGGATAGGACGACAGCACTTGTAGTTACCCTGCTTACGCCCTCTGCACCAAATCCACCCCTCCTTTCCATATGGACATAATAACCTTTTGCAGAACAGATCCATACAACGAGGAGACCAAAACAGAGGGATTTTATCAATCCCATGTAAACATCAATGAATTCTACATTCTTATACATGCTTGAAAAGAAAGAGCCCTCATTTACACCAAGAAGCTTAACACCTATCATATAACCACTGAAGATACCTGTAACATCAAAGATAGCCACAAGCAGGGGCATTGAGATGATTGATGCTATGAATTTTGGAGCTAGTATGTATTTATGCGGGTCAATAGCCATACATTCAAGTGCATCGATCTGCTCAGAGTTCCTCATAATACCTATCTCAGCACATATTGCAGAACCCGCTCTACCAGTTACCATGAGGGCTGTAAGAACAGGACCGAGTTCCCTTATAAGACTGAGAGCAACAGCAGACCCCAATAAGCCTTCAGAGCTAAATTTACGCAATGTAGTGTATCCCTGGAGACCGAGAACCATTCCTGTGAATGCCCCTGTGAAGATGATGACAAAGATTGAGAGTGTTCCGATCATGTATATCTGTTTTATGATGTTATAGATTTTGTAATATGGAGGTTTAAATATGCTAACGATTACATGAAAGAGAAATATACCCATCCTTCCTGCCTGATTGATATAGTAAAGAGAGATATCACCTATCTTTTCAAAAATCTTCAAAATGGACATATAAATTTAGAGCCTTTAAAATTTCGTAGGCAAAACTGATCTAACCTACTTAATTCATAAATTTATAAGTAACTGGCAGATGCAGTATTCTCTCTCATTCTCGGCTCGATTAAGATCGAGCCTCCGAGGTAAATTCTTTCTTCGAAAGAATTTAAATCCGCTCAAACACTGCATCCGCCAAGAATTTTATGAATAATATGGGCTAAATGTATTATATACAAAAACTATAATCCATTGTAAATTTTTAATTTTTGTTGCTCTTATCTAGAGTCTTCCCGTAATATACATTAGTCATCAAAATTGTCCAAAACAAAACGTAAAATATCCTGGACAGCAATGATTGGTCATGCAGATTAAATTACTCAGAGAAATAGGCAGGGTGCTTCTGAATGAACTTCCATCCATGAGGTTTAAAACAAATATGGCAATTGGTGTTGGTGCTGCAGGTGATAAAACATATCCTATAGATAAACGTGCAGAAGATATAATCATTTCAAAGCTAAATAAATCAGGTGAATCTCTCACGATAGTCTCTGAAGAGATTGGAATAAAAGATATAAAAGGCGGAGGCAAAAAGGTGCTTATAGACCCTGTTGATGGAAGCAGGAATGCTATTGCTGGGATTCCATTTTACTGTAGCTCTATCGCAGTAGCAGATGGAGACACTATTAAGGATATAGAAACCGCATATGTTGTAAATCTTATTAATGGTGATGAATTCTGGGCAGAAAGAGGTAAAGGGGCATTTTTAAATGGTAAAAAGATTTTTACCCGGATATATGATGAACTATATCTGATCGCATATGAGGCACAGAATCCCTCCAGAGACATCCCTGAGATTACACCACTTCTCAGAAGATCTAAAAAGACCCGCTGTCTTGGTGCTACTGCACTTGACCTTGCATACCTTGCCTGTGGCTCAATCAGTATATTTGTTACACCATCTCTCTCAAGAAGTTTTGACTTTGCAGGTGGGTGGTTGCTTGTAAGAGAAGCAGGCGGTATATTTACTGATATAAAGGGAAATCCTATTGAAGACCTTGAAATCAGTCTTAAAAAAAGTTCTTCTATCCTCGCAGCTGGAAATGAAAGGCTTCACAAAAAGGCATTAAAGTTCCTCAACAAATCACATGGATAATAATATATTATCCATTTTTTCCATCTTTTAAAGGATCTCGAGAAGCAGAATTTTCAACAACAGGCTCTTTATGTATCTCAGTAAAATAATAATAAATAAATATTACTGCGATTATTATAAGACCAACGTATGTTTGAAAGACATATGAAATGAGCTGATATGGGAATGAAATGAATGAGCCTATGACAGGAATCAATTTAAAAGGATAACCAAAAAGGATGAGTATAAAGCTGATAAGGATATATATGCCAAATAGGATAAGATAGAGCCAGAAGGCATGAGGATGCTTCATTATATAATGGAAACCATCTTTAAGAGATCCCAGAGGACCCATCCCTTTAATGGAAAGAGCAGCTGTTCCATAAATAGTTATTGATATAATTCCAAAAAACATGACTAATAAAAGTAATATTAAAATCATAGAAAAAAAGAGGCTGATAAAAAGGGCGAGTGTTGAATCCAGGCGCTTTATATAAGATACAAGAGCGACTATTGTCCCACCTAAAATACCAAATACAAATGCGACAACAATAAGAATGATACCAACCAGTGTGGTAAATCCGAGCATAGGGAGAAAAAGTCTCTTTGCCTCTGAGAAGAATAGATGCAGACTGAATTTTAAATTCTTATCTTCAATCACTTTTCCAATAACCCCAACTGAACCACCAAATACATAAATACTGAATGTAATTACAGCAAAGATATATACGACAAGTCCTATGATTACAAAGAGAGCCACACCGAAATACTTTGATATAATCTCGGACGGCTCTTTTAGTATATACAGGATATCCTTCTGAGCAATTCCTGTAAGGTCAACATTAAAAATAATGAAGGCAAAAGCAAGAGGTATTCCCACAAAGACAAAGAAACTGATACCACTTATTAGCACCATGCCAAGCTGAACGAGCACGAGCTGCCAGACCCTGTGGACTAATTTAATTCCTTCTTTTATCGCATAAATGTATCCCATATTTTAGATTGCTGTTATTGTATGATAAATGACATGTTCTTAGCAAAGTGCAAAAAGTCGAGCCGAGAATGAGCGA